>RFIR01000330.1 GCA_003695135.1 Alphaproteobacteria bacterium
CTGTTCGCCGTCTTCTTCGCGAATGTCCTTGTCGGTTCGCTGGGCCATGCGGTGTTCCTGAACGACGTGCAGGAGATGCTGGTCCTGTTTGCCGCCTCGATCGCCTTCGTCGTGGCCATCCTGCAAAGCGAGGCGGGGAAGCGGCGCGGCAGATGACCGGCCGGGCAGCGAATTCGATCACTCAAGCAAACTCAAGGGAGGACTGACATGGACAAGGACCGCGACGAGCTCGCATCGGCCGAGCGGCGCAATTTCCTCAAGCTCACCGCGGCGGGCGGCTTCACTGCGGCGGTGGTGGCCGGTGCGGCCGGCACGCTGTGGTCGGACAGGGCCGCGGCGCAGACCGCGCGCGAGGAGCGGGAGCGCGAGAAGGCGGCCGATCACGTCATGACGATTGCCACCGCCTATGTGCTGGGTGCCTCGCGCAGCTATCCGATCATGCAGCTCGACCTGAAGGAGAACATTCAGAACGCGACCAACGGCAAGGTCTATGTCAAGCTCGCACCCGGCGGCCAGCTCGGCGCCGGCGGGGCGCTGGCGCAGAAGGTGCAGGCGGGCACCATTCAGGCCGCGCATCATTCGCTGTCGAATTTCGCGCCCTTCGCACCGGCGGTCGATCTGATCAACATGCCGTATTTCTGCGGCTCCAACCAGCGCTTCACCAATCTGGTGACCTCGCAGACCTGGAAGGACACCGTGCATCCGAAGGTCGAGGCCTCGGGCTTCAAGGCGCTGTTCTATGTGGTGATCGACCCGCGCGTCGTCGCGATTCGCAAGGGCGGCAACCCGGTCTTCGTGCCGGCCGATCTTTCCGGCGTGAAATTCCGCGTGCCCGGCTCGAAGATGCTGCAGCAATACTACCGCATGGTCGGCGCCAACCCGACCCCGGTGGCCTGGGGCGAGACCCCGGCGGCGATCAAGCAGGGCGTGGCCGATGCGCTCGATCCTTCGGTCGGTGCGCTCTACGTCTTCGGCTTCAAGGACATCCTCAGCCACGTCACCTTCACCCAGGCCGTGCCCGACAGTCAGGTCTATTCGTGCAATCTCGAATGGTTCAACGGCCTGCCGGGGGACGTGCAGGACGGCATCGAATGGGCCTCGGAGATGACCGCGCACCAGAATCTCGCCAAGGTGCCCTCGGCGCGGACCTATGCCATGGCCGAGCTGATCAAGGCCGGGGTGCAGTTCCATTCGCTGAGCGAGGACCAGCTGGCGGAGTGGAAGGCCGCAGGCGGCTATCAGCGGTCGGAATGGGATCCGTTCAAGGTCGAGCTCGCCGGCTCGATGGAGGCTTTCGCCAGGCTGGAGGAAGCTGCTGGCACCCGCGGCAGATACTACGTCCACGACGCCTGAGCGCGCCGACAGCAGCGGGCGGGGACAGGTGCAGGGCACAGCCCCGTGCCTGTCCGGCCCCCTCGCAGGCCGGCCTGAAGCCAGGCCGGCCCGATCGATCCGTATGCGCGCCGGGGGAAGCGGCAGATGTGGAGATTTCTGAGGCAGCTTGACCGCAACGCCGAACGATGGGCGCTGCTGGCCTTCTACGTGATGCTGGTGGTGACCATGTCCGTCGAGGTGCTCCGGCGCGAGATCTTCGCCTATTCCTCGATCTGGGGCGAGGAGATCGTGCGCTACTGCTTCATCTACCTCGCCTGGATCGGCGCAGCCGCGGCGGTGAAGGAACGCGCCCATATCCGCATCGACGTGGTCATGCACTATCTCGGCCGCCGCAGCCGGGCGGCCCTCTACATCTTCGGCGATCTGGTCATGTTCGCGGTGGCGCTGGTCGCGCTCTACTGGTCGTTCGAGAATGTGATGGTCTCGGCGACATTCGGGTCGGTCAGCCATGGTTTGCGGATTTCCATGGTGTGGTTCCTGGCCGCGGTGCCGGTCGGCTTTGCGCTGATGGTGCTGCGGCTGGTCCAGAGCTTTCTGCGCGATGTGAACAGTCTTCGCGACGGCGCGCCCGTCTATGAAGGCGACCGGCTGTTCGACTGAGCGGGGGCGGCGATGCTGTGGAACACGCTTCAGGACCAGACGGTCGATCTCGGCTGGTCCTTCTATCTGCCGGTGATCCTGTTCGTGGTGCTGTGCGGGCTGGCGGTGCCGGTCTGGGCGGCGATCGGGGTCGCGGCGAGCTCGATGCTGCTGATGTCGGGCGATCTGCCGCTGAGCCTGATTGGCGAGAGCCTGTTCGACGGCATCGACGCCTTCGCGCTGACCGCGGTGCCGCTCTTCATCCTGACCGGCGACGTGCTGGTGCGCACCGGGCTGTCGCGGAAGTTCCTCAACATCGCCGAGGCGCTGACCTGCTGGGCGAGGGGCGGCTTCGGCTCGGCCACGGTGCTGGTCTGCGGCATGTTCTCGGCCATCTCCGGCTCCGACGCCGCCGGTGCGGCGGCGGTCGGGCGGATGACCATCGACCGGCTGGTCGAATCGGGATATCCGCGGCCCTATGCCTGTGCGCTGGTCGCCGCCGGCGCCTGCACCGGCATCCTGATCCCGCCCTCGATTGCCTATATCATCATCGGGCTGGTGCTGGGCATCTCGGCCTCGACCCTGTTTCAGGCCGCGCTGATCCCCGGCATCGCCATCCTGGTCTCGATCCTCGTCACCAACATCGTGATGAACCGCATCCACGCCTATGAGGGCGGCGGTCTGATGAGCTGGCGCGAATGGGGTGCCAACCTCTGGGCGGCGATCCGGTCGGGCTGGTACGCCTTCCTCGTGCCGGGCATCATCTTCTACGGCATCTTCTCGGGCCGGCTGACCCCGACCGAGGCCGGCGCCACGGCGGTGGTGGTGACCATCCTGATCGGCTTCATCCTCGGCACGCTTCGCCTGTCGGACTTCCCGGCCATGCTGATCAGCTCGGCCAAGGTCAACGGCGTCATCCTGCCGATCATCGCCTTCTCGCTGCCGCTGGCGCAGGCGCTGGCGATCATGGGCGTGCCGCAGGGCTTCGTCTTCGCCGTCACCTCGCTGGCGGACAATCCCTATGTGCTGATCCTGCTGATGATCGCCATCCTGATCGCCGCGGGCTGCGTGATGGAGACCACGCCCAACATCGTCATCCTCGCCCCGATCCTGAAGCCGCTGGCAGACGAGATCGGCATGAACGAGATCCAGTTCTGCGTGATGATGATTACCGCGCTGGGCGTGGGCTTCATCACCCCGCCGCTCGGCCTCAACCTGTTCGTCGTCTCCGGGCTGACCGGCGAGTCGATCCTCAAGATCGCCGCCCGCGCGGTGCCCTTCGTCTTCTTCATGCTGATCGTGGTGCTGATGATCGGCTATCTGCCGGCGCTTTCCACCACGCTCCTGCCCGACATCTACAAGTGAGTCCCTGACATGACCCGCCAATACCTGAAGAAGGCGTCCCGAACCTCCCGCAGCGATGCCCGGGATGTGCAGGCCACGGTGCGTGCGATCCTCGACGACATCGAGGAAGGCGGCGACGCCAAGGCGCTGGAATATGCGGCGCGCTTCGACCGCTATGAGGGCAACGTGGTCCTGACCGCGGACGAGATCGCCGCCGCGGCCGCGCAGGTGCCCGACCGGATCAAGGCCGATATCCGCTTTGCCCATGACAATGTGCGCCGCTTTGCCGAGTTGCAGAAATCCACCGTGCAGGACGTGCAGATGGAGGTGGTGCCCGGGC
>RFIR01000331.1 GCA_003695135.1 Alphaproteobacteria bacterium
CCCGCGCGCGGCAGGTCTCATGCGGGCCATTCGCTGGAAAGCGACCCAGGCCGTCGCAGCGGAGCGCCGGAAGCGAAAGGCTCACACCAAACCAGTCGAACCTTCCAGTGCGGAGGGTACACTAATGAGCACCTTCGAACTTCCCGATCTCGGCGAGGGGCTGCAGGAGGCCGAAATCGTCACCTGGCACGTCGCCGAGGGCGATCACGTGACCGCCGACCAGCCGCTGGTCTCGGTGGAGACCGACAAGGCGGTGGTCGAGATCCCGGCCCCGTTTTCGGGCATCCTGACCAGGCGTCTGGCGGCAGAGGGCGATGTGGTGCCGATCGGCGCGCCGCTGGCCGAGATCGACACCGGCCCGGCCGCCGATACGGGCGCCATCGTCGGCGAGCTGGGCGATGAGGGCGGCGTCGCGCCGAAGGCCGGGCCCGGGGGCGGGGCGGCCGCGCCGTCGCGCCCGGCGCCGCGCGCGGCCGAGGAGAGTGGCGGCGCGGTACGGGCGAGCCCTGCCGCGCGCCGTCTGGCCCGCGAAAAGGGGGTCGATCTCGCCCGCATCACCGGCACCGGCCCGCACGGGACGATCCAGACATCGGATGTGCTTGCCGCTGCCGAAGCCGCAAAACCGGCCGGGGCGGCGGACGAACTGCGGGAAGGCGAGGCGCTGCGCGGCCCGCGCCGGTCGATGGCCCGGGCCATGGAACGGGCGCAGGCCAGTGTGGTTCCGGCCACGGTGATGGACAGCGTCGAGATCGGCGCCTGGGCGGCGGCGGAAAACCCCACCCTGCGCCTGATCCGCGCCATCGCCTTCGCGTGCCGCCAGGAACCGGCGCTCAATGTCTGGTTCGACGGCGAACGCCGCATTGCCCACGACCATGTCGATCTGGCGCTCGCGGTCGACGATCCGGCCGGGCTGTTCACGCCGGTGCTGCGCGGTGTGGACAGCCGCAATGTTACCGCCGAGGAGGTGGCGGCGCTGCGCGAGGCGGTGCGCAAGCGCACGCTGAAGCCGGAGGATCTGAAGGGCGCGACCTTCACCCTGTCCAATTTCGGCATGATCGCTGGGCGGCACGCGGTGCTGGTGGTCTCGCCGCCGCAGGTGGCGATCCTCGGTGCCGGGCGCATCGCGCCGCAATGCGTCGTGGTGGATGGCCGGCCGGAGGTCCGCCCGGTGCTGCCCCTGTCGCTGAGTTTCGATCATCGCGCGGTCACCGGGGGCGAGGCGGCCCGCTTCCTCGCCGCCCTGTGCCAGGATCTGGCCAGGCCATCCGCGCCGGAGCTGGAGGATATCCATGAGTGAGGTCTTTGCGCTCTGCGATGAAATCGGCCCCGAAAAGGTGGTGCACATCCACGATCACGGGGCAGGGCTGAAGGCGATCGTGGTCATCGACAACACCGCCGCCGGCCCTGCCATCGGCGGGGTGCGCATGGCGCCCGACGTGACGCTTGAGGAATGCGCGCGGCTGGCGCGGGCGATGACGCTCAAGAACGCCGCGGCCGGGCTGCCGCATGGCGGCGGCAAGTCGGTGATCGCCGCCGATCCGGCCATGCCGGAGACGGGCAAGCAGGCGCTGATCCGTGCCTTTGCCAGCGCCATCGCGCCGCTGACCGGCTATATCCCCGGGCCCGACATGGGCACGAACGAGACCTGCATGGCCTGGCTGCGCGACGAGATCGGCCGCGCCGTCGGCCTGCCGCGGGTGCTGGGCGGCATCCCGCTCGACGAGATCGGCGCCACCGGTATCGGCGTCTGCGTCGCCGCCGAAGTGGCGGCCGAACATGCGGGGCTGAAGCTGGAGGGCGCGCGGGTGGCCATCCAGGGCTTCGGCGCAGTCGGCATGCATGCGGCGCGCGGGCTGGTCGCGCGCGGCGCCCGGCTGGTCGCGGTGGCCGATATCGGCGGCACGGTGCAAGACCCCGAGGGGCTGTCGCTGGATGCGCTGATCGCGCTCAAGCAGGAAGGCCGCAGTGTCGCCGCGCTCGAAGGTGCCGAGACCGCGCCGCGCGAGGCGGTGATCACCGCCGATTGCGACATCTTCATTCCCGCTGCCCGCCCCGATGCGATCACCGAGGCGAATGCGGATCGGGTCCGGGCGCGGCTGATCCTCGAAGGCGCCAACATCCCGGCCACGCACGAGGCCGAGCGGCGGCTGCATGCGCGCGGGGTGCTGGTGGTGCCCGATTTCATCGCCAATGCCGGCGGGGTGATCTGCGCCGCGGTGGAATATCACGGCGACAGCGAGAAGGATGCGCTGGAGGCGATCGAGGAGCGCATCGGGCGCAACACGCGCGAGATGCTGGAGCTGATGGACCGCGAGGGGCTGGCGCCGCGCGAGGCCGCCGACCGGCTGGCGCTGTCGCGGGTTCACGCCGCGCAGGCGCTGCGCCGCAGCTTCCGCGCCTGAACCGCCCGAAATTTGGGGCCCGCGGCCCTCATCGGCCGAACGATGCGCTTCAGGGCGAGGTCTGTCCGTGAGTATTTGGGCCAAGAAGAAGAACGCCGCCATTTCCTGGCGGAATTCCCTTCTTCTTGGCAGAAATACTCGATTCCTGTCACGTCCGGTCGGAGCAGGCCTTGCCGCAGGAGCACGCGACCCGGGCCTCCCCCGCCGCCCGATCACTCGGCCAGGGCGCGGGCGAGGGCCTGGGCCGAGGCCTTGGGCGTGCGTTCCAGCGTGTCGAAATCGACGTGGATCAGCCCGAAGCGCTTGTCATAGCCCAGCGCCCATTCGTAATTGTCCATCAGGGACCAGACGAAATAGCCGCCAACCGGCACCCCCTCGGCAAGGGCGCGGAAGACCTCGGCCAGATGCGCATCGAGAAAGCGGATGCGTTCGTAATCCTCCACCTCGCCGTCCTGCAGAAGATCCTCGGACGCCATGCCGTTCTCGGTGACATGGATGGGCAGGCCGTGGCCGTATAGCTCGTGCACGCAGGTCAGGAAGTGATGAAGCCCCTCGGGATAGATCTCCCAGCCCATGGCGGTCTGCGGCAGGTGGCCCGCCCGCTCCTCGAAATCGCCGAACAGGCCGCTCGGCCCCGGCGCGATCAGCTTGCGGGTGTAGTAGTTGATCCCCAGCCAGTCGATGGGGGCGGCAATCGTGGCCATGTCGTCCTGCCAGTTCTCCGGCATGTGGGGGCCGAGCGCCTCGACAACCTCGGCGGGATATTCGCCGTTGCGCATGCCGCCGAGGAACCAGCGATTGTAGATGGCATCATAGGTCCGCGCCGCCCGCGCGGCCTCGGGGCTGTGGTCGGCCGGTGCGGCGTATTCGTGATTGGTCACGCAGCCCAGATTGGTCATGCCCAGCGCCCGCAGCGCCGCGATGGCGCGGCCATGGGCGAGGCAGACATGGTGCATGGCGCGGGCGGTGGCACGGATGTCGCGCAGCCCCGGTGCATGGGCGCCCTTGAAATGGCTCAGCCACGCCACGCACCACGGCTCGTTGATCGGCGCCGCGGCATGGACGCGGTCGCCGATGCGGCGCATGATCAGCTCGGCGAAATCGGCAAACCAGCCGGCGATGTCGCGATTGGCCCAGCCGCCGAGATCGGCCAGCGCCGAGGGCAGCTCCCAGTGATAGAGGGTGACAAAGGGCAGCATGCCGCGCGCACAGATCGCATCGACCAGCCGGTCGTAGAAATCGAGCCCCTGCGGGTTCGCCTCGCCGCGCCCCCGCGGCAGCACCCGCGCCCATGAGGTGGAAAAGCGGTAGGCGTCGAGCCCGATCCCGGCCGCGAGGTCGAGATCGGCCTCGTAGCGGTGATAGTGATCGCAGGCCCGCGCCCCGTTCTCGCCGCGCACCACATTGCCCGGTGTAGCGGCGAAGCTGTCCCAATGCGTCGGCCCGGCCCCGCCATGCGCGTGCCCCTCGATCTGATAGGCCGAGGTTGCGGCGCCGAACACGAAATCGGGCGGGAAATCGGATCGTCTGAACTTCATCTGCATCGCCGTGACCTCCTGCCGCCAATCCGATCAGGCCGCGGCCCGCCGGTCGCGCTGCCGACGCCCCGACCTGCCCTGCTGCGGCCGCGGCGCGGCGTCCGGCCCGACCTGCCGGCAAATGTCTGGCGGGAGCATCGCGATCCCGCCGCCATGCGAAGAAGATAGCGCAACTCCACGTCACGGGTCATGATCGCGTTGTCGCGGGCGCGCTCGATCGAGATCCGCCCCGCCCCGCAAGCCGGGGTGTGTTGCGGACAGTTCCGGGAAGCGTGCAAGCTGGCGCGGCTTGCGAGTTGATTCTGTCGCGACGCCATGCAAGGATTGAAGCCGGCGCCGTGCGCGGTGCCCTCAGGGAGGATGGAATGAGACATGCAGCGAGACATGCAGCACTGGCCGGGGCGGCGGCGCTTGCCCTGATCGCCGGATCGGCGGCAGCCGAACAGCTGACCGTATTCGGGCCCTGGCTCGGCCCGGATCAGGAGAATGTCGAGGCGGTGCTGGCCGAATTCGCGGCCCAATCGGGCCATGACGTGCGCTATGTCGGCTCCGACAGCTTCGAGCAGCAGATCATGGTCGATGCCGAGGCCGGTTCGGCCCCCAACATCGCCGTCTTCCCCCAGCCGGGGCTCGCCGCCGACATGGCGCGGCGCGGCTTCCTCACCCCGCTTGCCGCCGATACCGCCGACTGGGTGCGCGAAAATTACGCCGCCGGCCAGTCCTGGGTCGATCTCGGCACATATGAAGGCCCCGACGGCCAGCCGCATCTCTATGGCTTCTTCTACAAGGTCGATGTGAAGTCGCTGGTCTGGTACGTGCCGGAGAATTTCGAGGATGCCGGCTATGACATCCCGCAGACCATGGAAGAACTCAAGGCGCTGACCGAGCAGATCGTCGCCGATGGCGGTACGCCCTGGTGCATCGGGCTGGGATCGGGCGGGGCCACCGGCTGGCCGGCCACCGACTGGGTCGAGGATCTGATGCTGCGCACCCAGCCGCCCTCGGTCTATGACCAGTGGGTGAAGAACGAGATCCCCTTCACCGATCCGCGCGTGATCGCGGCGATCGAGGAATTCGGATGGTTCGCGCGCAACGACGCCTTCGTTGCCGGCGGGGCGGGCGTGGTCGCCTCGACCGATTTCCGCGACAGCCCCAAGGGCCTGTTCGCCTCGCCGCCGCAATGCTATATGCACCGGCAGGCGAGCTTCATCCCCGCCTTCTTCCCCGAAGGCACGGTAGTGGGCGAGGATGCCGATTTCTTCTACTTCCCCGCCTATGCCGGCAAGGATCTCGGCCGCCCGGTGCTGGGGGCGGGCACGCTGTGGGCGATCACCAACGAGAACCAGGCCGCGCATGACCTGATCAAGTGGCTGCGCGAGCCGAGGGCGCACGAGATCTGGATGGCGCGCAAGGGCTTCCTGACGCCGCACAAGGGGGTCAACCCCGATGCCTTCGGCGACCCCACCCTGCGCAAGATGAACGAGATCCTGCTGGGCGCGACCACCTTCCGCTTCGATGGTTCGGACCTGATGCCGGGCGCGGTCGGTGCCGGCTCGTTCTGGACCGGCATGGTCGACTACGCCGGCGGCAAGTCTGCCGAGGAGGTGGCCGCGGCCATCCAGGCCAGCTGGGACGCCATCAAGTGACCGGCTGACGGCCGGCGCGGCCTCCGGCGGGGCCGCGCCGTCTTTCGGCAAGCTTCGGGCGGGACAGGCGCATCATGCATCCGGCACTGCAGGGCCTTGTGACCATCGTCATCGGCGTCGGCGGCTGCGTGGGCTATTTCTACCTTTCCAACCTGCTGCTCGACCGGGTGCTGTTTCCGCCGCGCGGTCCGAAGGCGGGGCGCAACATCAACCGCGCCAACATGATCCGGCCCTGGCTGTTTCTGTTCCCCGCGCTGTTCGCACTCACGCTCTATCTCGCCTATCCGGTGTTCGAGACCCTGCGGCTGAGCCTGACCGACCGCGATGCCGGCGGCGCCTTCGTCGGGCTCGACAACTACGCGCAGATGCTGGCCGAACCCAAGTTCTGGGAGGCGCTGCGGAACAATTTCCTGTGGCTCTTGATCGTGCCGGCGGCCTCCACCGCCTTCGGGCTGATGGCCGCGCAGCTGACCGACCGCATCGGTTGGGGCAATCTGGCCAAGTCGCTGATCTTCATGCCGATGGCGATCTCCTTCGTCGGCGCGGGCGTGATCTGGAAGCTGGTCTACGAGACGCGGCCCGCCGGTGCCGAACAGATCGGGGTGCTGAACGCGATCTATCTCGCGCTTGGCGGGACCGAGCCGCAGACCTGGCTGACCATCCCGATCTGGAACAACTTCTTCCTGATGATCGTGCTGATCTGGATCCAGACCGGCTTTGCCATGGTCATCCTGTCGGCCGCGCTGCGCGGCATCCCCGAGGAGACGGTCGAGGCCGCCATCCTCGACGGCGCCGGCCCGTTCCGGATCTTCTTCCGCATCAAGGTGCCGCAGATCATGGGCACCATCGTCGTGGTCTGGACCACCATAACGCTGGTGGTGCTGAAGATCTTCGACATCGTGTTCGCCATGACCAACGGCCAGTGGGAGACGCAGGTGCTGGCCAACTACATGTTCGACAAGCTGTTCCGCGCCAATGACTGGGGCGTGGGTTCGGCCGCGGCCATGATCATCATGCTGCTGGTCACGCCGATCCTGATCTGGAACGTGCGCAACGCCCGGCGGGAGATGCGCTGATGGACAACATCGCCGGCACCCGCTCCTCGCTGGTCTGGGCGGTACATCTTTCGGTGGCGCTGCTGGTGGCGCTGTGGCTGTTTCCCACCGTGGGGCTCTTCGTCTCCTCCTTCCGCACTGCCGACCAGATCGCCACCACCGGCTGGTGGAAGGCGCCGTTTCCGGCCGAACAGAACCTGACCCTGCGCGCGCAGAAGCCTCAGGCCCAGCGGCAGGAAGGCGGGCGATACGTGATCACCGGCAACCTGTTTCAGGAAGATGGCCGGGAGCGAGCGGAGATCTCGGTCTGGGGCATCTCCAGCCGCGCCATTGACGCCTATCGCCCCGGCGACACCGCCGAGCTGCGCAAGGGCGGCACCATCACGGTTCAGGCCGATGGCGATTACCGGATGGAGAACACCGAGCCCTTCGCCGGCAGCCGGGGTCAGCGTGTATTCGTGACCGCCGAGATCCCGCCCGAGTTCACGCTTGCCAATTACGACACCGTGCTGGGCCGCGACGTGGTTAAGCGGCTGGCGGTGTTCGCGCTGGCTTCGCTGGTCTTCGCCGGGGTGCTGCGGCTGCTGCTGCGGTCGCATGAAGGCCGGCTTGCCGCCGCGGCGCCGATGCTGGGGGGCGCGGCGCTGCTGATCGGGCTGATCCTCGTCTTCGGGCTGTCCACCGGCCGGGTGGAGGGCGCGCAGACCACCGACAACATGGCCACCGCCTTCTTCTCCACCCTGACCGTGACCATCCCGGCCACCATCATCCCGATCCTGATCGCGGCCTTCGCCGCCTATGCCCTGGC
>RFIR01000332.1 GCA_003695135.1 Alphaproteobacteria bacterium
ACCGGCTGAACGGCCAGATCTCGGCGCTCTATTCCAACGCGGTGGTCGAGCTCGACCACCGCGTTGGAATAGAGCGCCGAGATCTGGCCGTTCAGCCGGTCGGTATCACGCGCCAGCATCCAGTCGAGCACGAACCAGGTCAGAGCCAGCACGCCCACGGTGATGCCGAGAATGGCCCAGAGCGGCACCCAGGCCGAAAGCGGCCGGTGCGGTACCTTGGCGCCCTGCCAGTGCGGCGACAGCGAGGTCTCGCGCGGGCCGCGATGGGCGCGGATCAGCCGCGCCAGCCCCTCGCGCACCGCCAGATGCTTCTCCTGCCCGCGATCCTCGACCCGCAGCCTGCCCTCGAAGCCGAGCGTCAGGCAGACATAGATGAACTCCAGCAGCTCGCGATTGTTGGCCGGCTCCTTTTCCAGCCGCGCCAGAAGGTCGTAGAACCGGTCCCCGCCCACGGTTTCCTTGTGGAAGGTGCCGACCATGGAGCGCACCGTCCAGTCCGACCGGCCGCCCCAGGGGGTGTTGAGCACCACATCGTCGATGGTCGCACAGAGCGCATAGCGCGCGATCTGGATGGTGCGCTGGTCGAAGCCGGCCTGAACCGCGCGCCGCTCGAAGGCCTGGATCTCGCGCACCACATTCTCGCGCAGCGCATCCGGGTTGGGGTGCTGGGCGCGGTTGCGGATGCGCCCGACCAGCGCGAACAGCGGCGCGGCGGCGGCGTTGAGCGCATTGAGCCCGGTGGCGAAGCGGCCGAGATCGAGCGAGGGCGCCGACGGGGTGGCGGGCTGAGGCCGGGCCTGCGGCGCGGCGGCCGGGGCAGCGGGCTGCGCGGGTGCGGCAGGCGCATCGCGCCGCCCGCCCGGATTGATCTGGATGACGGTCTTTTCGGTGTCCGAGGGCTCGGCAAAGGGATCGTCGCGGCTCATCGCCTCTCCCCCCTCTCGGGCCATGCGGTCTGTCGGCGCCTCTTGCACGGACTCCGTCCGCCGGAACCGTGCCCCGGGTGGTCGAAACCGCGGCCGGGGGCGGTGCCCGACCCTGGGAGGGTGCGACGAGACGGTTTGGCTGGCGATGACGGTTCGGTCCTGCCTGCCCGTCGTGCAGTCGAGCGAAGGTCGCAATGCGCCTTCCCGCGGGGAGGGTCGGGCGCCGCCCGGGCTGTGGCCCGGGCGAGGGAGGTGGAAGCGACATCCCCGGGGCACGCAACGACTCGCGCCTGGTATTCACATGTATCGGCCTGTCGGCGCCTAGCTGTCACGGATCGCCCAGAGCTCCATCTTGATGCCCGGAAACTCGCCGGCCACATGCACGGCCAGCCCGCCCGAGGTGCTCATCTGCTTCCAGTACGGGTTTTCGCGGTCCAGCTCGAAATAGGTCACGCCGGAATGGAACGGGATCTGGCGCGGCGCCACCGGCAGGGCGCGGATGGCGATGCCGGGCAGGGCCGAATTGACCAGCTGGCGGATGCTTTCCACCGGACCCAGCTTGGCCTGGTTGGGAAAGTGCCGCCGCACCGCCTCGGCCGGCACGTCGGCACTGACCGCGATGACGAAGGTTGCCCCGGTCAGCAGCCGCTTGTCGGCGATCATCGCTACCGAAATGCCGTATTTGCGCGGCTCCAGCGGGATCGAGATCGCGGTCTGTTCCAGCACCGTGGACAGGTACTGGCGCAGGAAGCGGATTTCCATGCGGAAGGTCGCGGTCAGATCGTCATGGCGATAGGCCGGCAGATCGGGCGGCATGCGTTCGGGCGTCATGAAGGTGGCCAGCTCGCCGGTCAGCGCCGCCAGCATCCGGTGCAGATCGACCGGATGCACCGATTCCACGGTCAGCAGCTGGCGGATCTGGGGCAGGTAGCGGTTGACCGTGGTCAGCAGCATGAAATCGGAGATGTCGGCGGCCCCCTTGGCCGGGCCGGCCTCCGACAGCCGCCCCGCCAGCGCCTCGGCGCGGTGGGCGAGCAGCCCCTCGAGCTCGCGCACGAAGCCATAGAGCGAGGGCGCGGCGCGGATGTCGGTGACCGAGGGGATGAAGGCGCGGTCGAGCACGACCTCGCCATCGGGGCGCACCTCGATGATGCGGGCCACCGGGATCGCCAGCATGCCGGAGAGATCGTCGACCTCCAGCGCGAAGGCAAGCTGGGTCTTGGCCACCGCGATGGTGGCGGCCGCGTGGCCCGCGCCGACCGCATCGGTGATCTCGAATTCATGCGGCAGGAAACGCGCGGCCGAACGCGGCGCGCCGCTCATGTCGACCTCGGTCGCGCCATGGATGCGCGCGGGCACCGTCAACAGCACGCTGCAATCCTTGGTCTCGGCGGGAACGTCGAGCGGCGCGGGGTGCATGTCCGATTGCGGCGCGCGGAACGGCGCGCCATCAGGCGTCAGCCCGGCGCAGGATTTCAGCGCGAACTTGCCGAGCCGCAGCAGATCGTCGTCGATCTCCAGCGCGGCGAAACCCCAGCCATAGCTGGAAAGATAGCGTGCCACGCTGGCGGAGAGGTTCTCCGCATAGCGGTCGGCCTGCTGAAAGTGATGGGGCTGCAGGAACAGCCCCTCACTCCAGACGACTTTGCTGTCCCAGGACAAATCCGCGCGCCCCGTCTACTTTGCGATCACGTTGACCGCGGCGGCCGAGACCTCGATGGACACCGAGTTCGGCGCGTTGGGCTTGACCGCGACGATGCCGCGCCAGACCGAGGAGCCGATGTTGCGGAAGCCCACGATCACGCCGACATGGGTGACCGGCTGGGGAATGCTGGCCGCGTCCTGCTGGCTGGAGCCGGGATTGACCGTATAGACGGCCTGCGAGGCGAGATCGGCGCCCAGCGTGGCCACGGCGTTTTGCGACAGCGAGAAGAAGTCGGCCGAAGAGAACCCGCCCGGGCCCTTGAGGTAGAAGACCTGGATCCTGGCCGGCGCCCCGCCATTCATGTCCGGGCTCGTCGAGATGCCGAGAGCAATTCGGGTGGGCTCGGGCGCCGAGGGTCCGCATGCGGCCAGCACCAGCATGGCCAGCATCGCGATCGGGGCGAACCAGTTGCGTTTCATGCCATTTCTCCCTTCTTCCTCGGCCCGCCGGGCCAGTTAAAGCTTCTTGACCTGCGCGCGATAGGCGCGGGCGAATTCCTTGCCGAACAGCGTCTGGAAATCGTCCTCCGCCTCACGCGCCACATCGTTGTAGATCAGTTCGAACTGATCCCACAGCCTGGCCTTGCGATTGCCGACAAGGCTGGCGAGCCCGCCGGTCTCGATGCGGCCGGCCAGCATTTCCGGATCGAAGCGCTTCAACAGCCCCTGGATGGCTGCCTGCATGCCGGTCATCATCGCCACCTCATGCGCCTTGATGTCGGTCAGCGCCTCGCGCGACGCCTCGGCCGCCGAAAGGTAGCCCGGACTCGCCGGCTTGACCATGGATTCCACCGCATGCTGCGGGCTGACCGAGAATTTCAGCGGGTTGTTGCCATCAAGCGAGATCACCGTCTGTTCCAGCCGGAACTCGTTCTTGATCGCCGCGCGTGCGATCAGCACCTCGCGCAGCCCTTCCACCAGAGTGCGGAAGGAGGCGCCGAGACGGGCCATCACCTCTTCGAGCTCGTCATCGGCGATTTCGAGATTCTCCACCCCGGCCGCCTTGAGAAAGGCGCGGGCGGCGTCGGTCCGGGGCGGTGCGGGTTGCGGTGCCGCGGCCGGCTGCGGCGTCGGGGTGGCAGCCGTCGCTGCTGGAGCCGTCTGCGGCGACGGGGCGGAAACCGCCGCTGCCGGAGCCTGCTGCGGCGCCGGGGTGGCCGCCGCCTGCGGCGGGGTGGGAGCGACCGGCGGCGGCTCGGGTTGCGGCGGTGCGGCTTCCGGCAGCGCGGGCGTGGGGATCACGTCCTCCGGCACCGCCGGTGCGGCGGGCGGCGAAGCCGCCCCGAACCCGGGATCCCAGTCATCGGGAATCGCAGCGCCGCCGCCCGGTTGCGGTGCCGTGCGGGGCTCGGTCCCGCCCGCCTCCTCCGGCGCGGTCTCGAGATCCCAGTCATCGGGGATCAGCTGCCCGCCTGCAGCGCCTGCTGTACCGGTCGCTGGCGGTCCGGCCGCCGGCGTCTGCGGTGCCGAGACCGGCGGCGGGCGGAAAGCATCCTGCACCGAGGGCGCATCATAGCGCTGGGTCGGGCGGTGCGGCTCGGCTTCGGGCTCGGCCGGGCCGAGAATGTCCTCGGGCAGGATCGGCTCGCCCACCGGATCGGCCGGGCGCTGGCCGGGCCTGGAATGCCCCGGCGGCGCATCGCCCAGAAGATCGTCGAGGAAGTCGTGCCCGCCCTGCCCGGGATCGTCCAGCCCGGCGACGAATTCGCCGGCGGCGGGCTGGGCGGCAGGCCCGGCACGCCCGGCGATATCGGCGGGTGCGACCGGTGGCGGCAGATCGGCGAGCGGATCGGCGCGCGCTTCCTGCAGTTCCACCCGCAGCTCGTAGCGGCCGATATTGATCACGTCGCCGTCATGCAGCTGCGCCGGCATCTGACCGACG
>RFIR01000333.1 GCA_003695135.1 Alphaproteobacteria bacterium
AGCGCCTCGCCCGGTATGCCGAGGGCCAGAAGCGGGATCATCGCCGAGGGCGGCACGGCGTTGTTGGCCGCCTCCGAGGCGATCAGCCCCTCCGGCGCGCCCTTGCCGAACAGCTCCGGCCTCTGCGAGGTTCTGCGCGCATAGGTGTAGGAGAGAAACTGCGCGGTGAACTCGCCCACGCCGGGGATCATGCCCATCAGCACGCCGAAGCCGGAGGAGACGGTCGCCACCCGCTTGTAGAGCCACAGCTCCTTCAGCCCGGAGAACATCGAGCCCTTCAGATGCTGCACATGCGGGCTTTCGTTGCGTCCGGCCAGCAAGAGGAAGGCCTGGCTCAGCGCGAACAGCCCCAGAACCACCACGATCAGATCGACGCCCGAGGCCAGCCAGGTCTGGCCGAAGGTGAAGCGTTTGGTGTAGCGGATCGGCTCCAGCCCCACCGTGTTGAGGAAGATGCCGAAGGCGACCAGCATGCCGGCGGCGAAGACCTGCCCGCGATGGGCGAGCACGACGAGGATGACGCCCAGCAGCGCGGCGAGGAAGATCTCGCGCGAGCCGAACATCGGCGCCACCTTCGCCAGCACCGGCGACAGCAGGATCAGGCAGACGATGGCGAACACCCCGCCGAAGAACGAGGCGGAACAGGCCAGCGCCACCGCGCGGCGCGCCTGCCCCGCCCGCGTCATCGGATAGCCGTCATAGGTGGTCAGCGCATTCACCGCCGTGCCGGGGGTGTTGATCAGCACCGCCGGCAGCGCGCCGCCATACATCGACGAGCCGTAGATGCCCAGAAGCAGCGTCAGCCCCACCAGCGGCGGCAGGGCGAAGGTGGCCGGCAGCAGGATGGCGATGGCCACCGCGGCGCCCACGCCCGGGATCGCGCCGATGATCACGCCGCCCACCGAACCGATCAGCAGCGCGACCAGCACGCTCCAGTCGAAGAGCAATCCGAGGGCGGCGGTGAAGGCTTCCATGTCCCGGGGCCTAGTGGTCCGAACAATTCATCTGAATCGCATGCGCGATACAGTTCCGGATGGAGAGTCGCGGCTGCCAAACGCCTCGCCCGGCGCAGCCGGGCGGCGCCCGACCCTCCCCCCGGGAGGGCGCATTCAGGCGCTGATCACCGGGGTTGACCGGCTGGCAAGTCCGAAATGTCATCGCCACCCCCGTCGTTTCGCCGCGCCCTCCCAGGGTCGGGCACCGCCCTTGCCAGCCGTCTCGGCCTTCGGGAGCGGAGTTCCGGACATTGAAGCCCATCCACTACAGCCAGGTCAGCGCGATGCCGCGCAGCCCGTCGGGCAGGTACTGGTAGAGCGCGCCGGCGGGGATCTTGACCTGCAGGAAGCCGCGGAACACCACCACGATGACGGCGCCGGTCAGCGCGAGCGCGACCAGCGTCGCGCGGTCGCGATACCCCGCCCGCAGCGTCAGCGCCACCGCGAAGACCATCGTCGTCGGCAGATAGCCCGCCCATGGCACCACGAACACATAGGCCATGAACCACAGCGCGAATTCCACCGAACGCAGCCAGAACGCGACCTCGCTCAGCCGGCCCGGCATCCGGCGCGAGATCAGACCCGAGACGAGATGCAGCGCGGCGAAGACCACCATGGCGATCACCGAGACATGCGGCCAGAAGGCGGGCTGGGCCATGATCTTCATGCCCTTGACCCAGGGCGCCTCGGTGCCGAGCCGGCTGGCCAGAAACAGCGACAGGGCGAGGAAGGCGACCGCGAAGACCAGATCGCCCGCATGCCTGCGACGCTCGAACAATCTGCGCAGCGTACTGGGTCGTGACATGCCTGGCTCGCCTATCACCCGGGGACCGGAGCGGGAAGCCGGCCCGGCCGGAACCGGGCCGACGATTTCGCGATCACTGCAGCAACTCGCCAACCCTGCCCAGCGTCTCGATATTGCGCGCAATCCGCGCGCGGGCCTCGTCTGCGCCCTGCCAGTAGATCAGCGCGCCGGTCTCCCGCGCCAGCTTCTGCGCCTTGTCCGACAGCACCGTCTCGCGCGCCACGGCGATGATCTTGTCACGCACATCCTGCGGCACCTCCTTGCGCACGAAGAGGCCGTTCCACAGCGACACGTCCAGCTCCGGCGCGATCTCGGCCACGGTCGGGACGTCCGGGGTCAGCGCGGTCCGCTTCTCGCCGATCGTCGCCAGCACCTTGATCTGGTCGAGACAGGGCCGAACCAGCTGCAGGGTGGTGTTCATCACATCGACATCGCCCGAGGCGAGCGAGTTGCAGTCGAGCGCGTCGAAGGCGGCGTCGGAGGCGAAGCTGAAGCCCTTGACCTTGGCCAGCGCCAACGTCACCCGTGTCGGCACCAGCGGCGCGCCGAAATGGCCCAGCACCACCTAGTGATCCTTCGCATGGGCTGCCAGCCCGTCCATGTCGTCATAGGGCGCATCGCCTGCCGCGACGATGGCGAAGGGATAGGTCAGGAAGATGCCCAGCGGCTCGAACGGATCGGGGCTGAGCTCGGGGATGCCGATATTGGGCCCGACCACCGGCACCCCGATCACGAAGCTGCCGATGGTATAGCCGTCGGGCGGCGCGGTCGCCACCTCGACCGCGCCCGGGAACGGGCCGCCGCCGCCGCCGGGCTTGTTCACCACCGCGGCCGGTACGCCGTATTTGGCCTGAAAGTTCTCGGCGATCATGCGGGTGAGCACGTCTTCCAGATCGCCCGGCGGCCACGGCACCACGAAGGAGACCGGCTTTTCGGGATATTCGGCGACCGCGACGCCCGCGGCAGCGAACGCGGCCGCGCCCAGCGCGGCGGCCAGAACGGCCGATGTGACGAGTTTCATGAGCATCAACTCCCTGTCAGTTGCTCGGATTTCGGTTCATTATTACTACCACCGTTGCAAATAGTTTGCAGTTTTCGATTCGATCCGTCAACATCCGATTCGAGGAGGAACGACAGGGATGAGCCCGGAAAGGCGCAGCAGACCGGCCCGGTTGGCCCAGAGCACGGTGCATCGCGCGCTGGGCCTCTTGCGGCATTTCTCGCTGGAGCGGCCCGAGATCGGGCTGAGCGAGATGGCAAGGCTGGCGGGGCTCGACAAGACCACGACGCTGCGCAGCCTGACCGCGCTGGAGCTCAACGGCTTTGTCGAGCAGCATCCGGAGACCCGGAAATACCGGCTGGGCATCGCCCCGCTCAACCTCGCCCGCATCCGCGAGCAGAGCTTTCCGCTGCACGCGGTGCTCAAGCCGCATCTCGACCGGCTGGCCGAGGTGACGGGCGAGACCGCCCATGCCAGCCTGCTGGCGGGTTCGGCGCTGCTGATCGTGGCGGTCTCCGAGCCCTCTCCGGCCACGCGGGTCTTCGTCGATCCCTCCGAGCCGCTGCCGCTCCATGCCACCGCCTCGGGCCTTGCGGTGCTGGCGTTCTCGGAAGGGCAGAAGAATGCCGCCCTGCCGACGGAGTCCGAGCGCGTTGCGCATACCGGGCGCACGAAGCTCAGCGATGCCGCACTGCAGGCCGAGATCGAGCAGGTGCGCCGCCGCGGCTACGCGCTGGCCGACAGTACCTTCGAGGAGGATGTGATCGGTACCGCGGTACCGATCTTCGGCTGGTCCGACGCGGCGATCGGCGCGGTGGGCGTGGCCGCGGTCGCCTCGCGCTTCGACGCGGCGCTGGCACGGCTGATCGCCGACGAGCTGCTGGCCACGGGGCAGGAGATCAGCCGCCAGATCGGCGGGCGGGCCCGGCCGGCCCGGCGTGCGGGATGAATAATGCGGGGCTGGGGGATGCGCCCGCAGCCCGGGGGAAAATGAGGGAACCAGAGCGATGCACGACCAGAATTTCCTGAAGGAAAACAATGCCCGGCGCCTATGGCACCCGATGGCGCATCCCGCCGACTGCCTCGCCCACCCGCCGACCATCGTCACCGAAGGCACGGGCGTGCGCATCCGCGACATCGACGGGCATGAGACCGTCGATGCGGTGGGCGGGCTGTGGAACGTCAATCTCGGCTATTCCTGCCGGCCGGTGAAGGAGGCCATCGCCGCCCAGCTCGACCGGCTGCCCTACTACTCGATCTTCCGCGGCACCACCAATGACGCGGTGATCGAACTGAGCTGGATGCTGGCGGAATTCTTCGCCCCCGACGGGCTGGGCCGGGCCTTCTTCACCTCCGGCGGCTCGGATTCGGTCGAAATCGCGCTGCGCCTCGCGCGGCAGTATCACAAGATCCGCGGCGAGGCCGGCCGCACCAAATATCTGAGCCTCAAGAAAGGCTATCACGGCACGCATATGGGCGGGGCGAGCGTGAACGGCAATGCCAATTTCCGCACCGCCTACGAGCCGCTCATGCCCGGCTGCTTTCACATTCCCGCCCCCTGGACCTACCGCAACCCGTTCGGCGAATCCGATCCCGAACGGCTGGCGCAGCTTTGCGCCGCGGCGCTGGAGGACGAGATCGCCTTTCAGGGCAAGGAGACCATCGCCGCCTTCATCATGGAGCCGGTGCTTGGCGCGGGCGGGGTGATCGTGCCGCATCGCTCCTTCATGCCGATGGTGCGCGAGATCTGCAGCCGCAACGGCATCCTGCTGATCGCCGACGAGGTGATCACCGGCTTCGGCCGCACCGGCGACTGGTCGGGCTCGCGCCACTGGGGGGTGCAGCCCGATCTGATGACCACCGCCAAGGCGATCACCAACGGCTATTTCCCCTTCGGCGCGGTAATGATCTCCGATGCCATCGCCGAGGCGTTCGAGGCCGACGAGACCGGCCGCGCCTTCATCGGCTCGGGCTATACCTATTCGGGTCATCCCGTCGGCGCGGCCGCGGCCATCGCCTGCCTGAAGGAGACCGAGCGGCTCGACGTCGCCGCCAATGCCGCCGCGCGCGGCGACCAGCTCTTCGCCGGGCTGAAGCGGCTGCAGGAGAAATACGACGTCATCGGCGATGTGCGCGGCGGCGAGGGGCTGATGTGCGCGCTGGAGCTGGTCTCCGACCGCGCCGCGAAGACGCCCATCGACAAGCCGACCATCGGCGCGGTGCAGAAGACGGCCTATGAGGCCGGCGCGATGGTGCGCGTCTCCGGCCCCAACGTGATCCTGTCGCCGCCGCTGGTGCTGGAGGCGGCCGATGTCGACATCATCCTGAACGCGCTCGATGCGGGGTTTGCCGCGCTCTGAATCTGTCCCACTCGATCGGGCTCGACATGCTCCAGAATCCGCGCACAGCGCGGGCGATGCGTATGGCGTGACGATTCGAACCCGTTACGCGGGCTTAATGATCATCCGCCAGCCACACCCGGCCTGTGCGCCTGGGCGCCGCGAAATGCGGCGCCACATGCGTTCTTCTTAATTTCACTTTTTATTGATAAATATTGATTGATAAGTTAATTTCTAATTATTTTACGGACGCACAGATTAGATCTTTCTGTGACCTTGCGAACTCAAGATTTTTTATGTGTTCGAGTTTTGCATTTGTCTTATATTGTAATTTTTCCTGCTCCGAAACACCGGTCAGGTTGCCGGTGCTGCACGACACCATTCCGCGCACAGCCACCCGATCCGACATGCAAGATTTTACCGGGAATTGCCGAAGGGCCGTGGGTCGTCCTGCTACACCACCCCGCCCGCCGCCTCTGCCAGCAGCGCCTCGGCCTCTTCCTCCAGCAGCCGGTCCTCGGCGATCCCGTGGATCGGCACCTTGCCCATCTCCATCATCAGCGGCGCGGCCAGCGGCGTGACATGCGGCGCGCGGACGTGATCGACGCCGCCGATGCGGGCCAGCATCTCC
>RFIR01000334.1 GCA_003695135.1 Alphaproteobacteria bacterium
GCCTCGCCCGACAATCCGCTGCTGGGCGTGATGGTCTCGCTCGAGCCGCGCATGATGACCGAGCTGGCGCTGGCGATGGAAAGCGCCGCCGGAGCCATCCGCAAGCCCGGTGGCGGCCCGATCCCGCAGGGACTGGCGCTTGCACGGTGGGATGACGCGTTCACCGAGGCGCTTCTGCGGCTTCTGCAGCTCGGGGAAAGCCCGGTGGACATGGCGGTGCTCGGGCAAGGCCGGCTACGCGAGCTCTTCTACGCCATCCTGAAGGGCGAAGCCGGGGAGGCCGCGCGGCGCGCCTTTGGCGTCGGCAACGAGATCGCCCGGGCGATCCAGTACCTGTCCGCTCGCCTCGACGAGCCGGTCACCATCGAGGAGATGGCCGCGCAGGCGGGCATGAGCCGGGCGGTGTTTCACCGCAGGTTCAGGCAGGCGACCACCATGTCGCCCATCCAGTTCGTGAAATCCATGCGGCTGAACAATGCCGCGATGAAGATCGCCGGAGGGGTTCCGGTGAGCAAGGCGGCCTGGGATGTGGGCTACGCGAGTTCCTCGCAGTTCAGCCGCGAGTTCAGGCGCATGTTCGGCCAGTCGCCGAGGCAGTGGAGCCGGGCCAACCCTCTGCCCGCCGGGCTGGCCTGACCGACGCACCGGTTCGGTCCCGCAAGGTGATCGTCCGGCAGGCGGGGCGGCGTGGTCAGGGACCGGCCCGCCGCATCGCGGACAGGCAGCGCCTGAACGAGGAGCCGCAGCACAGGCGGCCGGAGCGGCTTGACGGATTCAGGTCATTGCCGGGCATGGTCGGAGTGAGTGGATTCGAACCACCGGCCCCTGCCTCCCGAAGACAGTGCTCTACCAGGCTGAGCTACACTCCGAAACCGCGCCGGTGATAGCCGCTCCGGCGGGGCCGCGCAAGCGGGAAAGCGCCCGCCCGCCACCGGCGCGTCCGGCTTGAATGCGGAGCGCGATACCGGTAGAAACGCCCCCGACTGGGGCGTAGCCAAGTGGTAAGGCAACGGTTTTTGGTACCGTCATGCGCTGGTTCGAATCCAGCCGCCCCAGCCAGCCGCGTTTGGGCGCCACGGATTCGCGCGCGCTGCGGTGCGCCGTCAATCGCGTGCCGGAGACGCGGCCGGCCATCGCCGGCCGGGCCAAACCGGGGGACGGCCGCGGGGCCCTCACATCCGACGGTCCGCCTCCGCCGGTTCCTCATCACCCCCTGCCGCGGCGGCCAGCCCGGCCTGGCCCTCGCGGGTCTGGGGCGTGGGGATCCCCAGAAGGCAACCTGCAACCTGGGTCTTGAGGATCTGGGCGGTGCCGCCCCCGATGGTGAACATGCGCACGTCGCGATACATCCGCTCCAGCGGCTCGCGGTCGGAATAGCCGCGCGCGCCGAAGATCTGCAGCGCATCATTGACCACCCGGATCGCGGTTTCGGTGGCAAAGGCCTTGGCCCGCGCGGCCATCATCATGTCGGGGAAGGGCGCGCCATTGGCGGCACGCGATCTCGCCGCCTCATGCAGCATCAGCCGCGAGGCATGGACCCCCGCATCCATGTCGGCCAGCATCCATTGCAGGCCCTGGAATTCCGCCAGCGGCCGGCCGAACTGGTGGCGCGTCTTCAGATAGCGCGTGGCGTGCTCCAGCGCTCCGGCCGCCACCCCCATGGCGACGGTCCCGGCGCCCACGCGCTGGCAGTTATAGGCGGCCATCAGATCGGCAAAGCCATGGGCAAAGCCGCGCGGCGGCACCAGCACCATGTCGTCGGCCACCGCCAGATTCTCGAAGACGAGCTCGGCCTCGGGCATGCCGCACAGACCCATGGTGCGTTCGCGGCCCGCGACCCGGAAGCCCGCCGGCATCTCGCCGCGGGCGGGATCGCTGATGACGAGGAAGCCGCCGATGCCCTGTTCGCGGCCGCGTTCATCCTCAACGCGGGCGAAGATCAGATGCAGGCGCGAGATGCCGCCGCCGGTGATCCAGTGCTTGCGGCCGTCGAGCACATAGCCGCCCGGAACCCGGCGCGCGGTGGTCCGCATCTCTGTGGCCGCACTGCCGGCCTCGGGTTCGCTGATGCAGATCGCCGGCTTGTCGCCGGCCAGGACCAGCGCGGCGGCGCGGCGCTTCTGTTCCTCGCTGCCATAGGCCATCACCGCGCTGAGCGCGCCCATATTGGCCTCGACCACGATGCGGGCGCTCAGCGTGCAGGCCTTCGCGATCTCCTCGATCACCACCACCGCATCATAGAGCGAGGCACCCTTGCCGCCATACTCGGTGGGAATGGTCATGCCCATGATGCCGGCATCGACCAGCTCGGCCACGTTCTGCCAGCAATAGCTGCGGGTCCTGTCCCATTCGGCGGCGCGCGGCGCGAAGCGCGCCGCCAGTTCGCGCGCGATCGCCCGCCAGGCTTCGGTCGATTGTACCTGTTTCATGACCCCATAATGCCACTCGATTTGTTCAGAACAATCGAATAGGAATGGATTTCTAATTCAAACTTCGTAAAGTCATGCAGACCCGGTCGCTCGAAACCCTTGTGCGCATCCATCAGGTGCAGTCCTTCAGCCGCGCGGCCGAGCTGCAGAACATGACGCTGTCGGCGCTCAGCATGCAGATGAAGGCGCTGGAGACCAGGCTCGGGGTGCAGCTTTTCGACCGCAGCTTCCGCCCGCCGAAACTGACCCCGCTGGGCCGGCGGATCGCCCAGCAGGCGAGGCGCGTGGTCGAGCAACAGCGGCTGCTGACGGGGCTGTGCGGGCAGGCAGGCGGGCTGGTCGGCCTGTTCCGCCTCGGCGTGATCTCCTCGGTCGCCGTGCGGCTGCTGCCGGGATTTCTGCGCCAGTCCGCCGAGCGCGCACCGCAGGCGTCCTTCGAGATCTCCATCGGGCTGTCGGAGCATCTCGGCGAGCAGGTGCGGCTCGGCCTCGTCGATGCGGCGGTGGTCACCCGCGTGCCCGGCCCCGCCCAGGGACTGGCGTTCGAGACCATCGGGCGCGAGGAGATGGCGCTGGCCGTCCCCGCCGCCCATGCCGGAACGCCGACAGGCGCGCTGCCGCGGCGGCTGCCCTTCATCCATTTCCGCCCCAGCTCGGGCATCGGCCGGCTGATCGCCCGCTCGCTGGAAAACCTCGCCGAACCGCCCCGGCGGACCATCATCCTCGACAGTCTCGAGGCATCGGTGGAATTCGTGAAGGCCGGGCTCGGCTATACCCTGCTGCCGCTGCCCGACATCGCCCGCTGCGCCGATGCGCGGGTGCATGTTCATGCCGGGCGGCCACAGGCGATGTACCGGGAGCTGGCGCTGGTCTCGCGCCGCGACACGCCCCATGGCGCGTGGGTCGCGCATGTCGCGGACGGTTTCCGTCAGGTCATCGCGCCGGAGACGGACGACGGCTAGCCACATCCCTCTGACGGCTACCCATTTGCCTGCAGATGGCTATGATCGCACGGGCGGGAGGAATGCATGGCCGAGAGATCCTTTGCCCGGGAGGTGCAGCAGCTGCGGGTGCCGGCAGGCTCGGTATTCCGCGGCGAGGGCATTCTGGCGATCACCAAGGCGCTGCTGGAAAACGGCGTCGGCTATGTCGGCGGCTATCAGGGCGCGCCGATCAGCCATCTGATGGACGTGCTGGCCGATGCCGAGGAGATCCTGACCGAGCTTGGGGTGCGCTTCGAGGCCAACGCCTCCGAGGCCGCCGCAACCGCGATGCTGGCCGCCTCGATCAACTATCCCATCCGCGGCGCGGTCACCTTCAAGTCGGTGGTCGGCACCAATGTCGCCTCGGACGCGCTGGCCAATCTCGCCTCGGCCGGGGTCAAGGGGGGCGCGCTGATCATCGTCGGCGAGGATTACGGCGAAGGCTCCTCGATCCTGCAGGAACGCAGCCACGCCTTCGCGATGAAAAGCCAGGTCTGGCTGCTCGATCCGCGCCCCAACCTGCCTTCGATGGTCAAGGCGGTGGGCGACGGCTTCGCGCTGTCGGAGGCCTCGAATACCCCGGTGATGCTGGAGCTGCGCATCCGCGCCTGCCATCTGCATGGCAGCTTCGTCACCCGCGAGAACCGCCGCCCGGCGATGACTGTGGCCGATGCGCTGGCCGCGCCGACGCGTGACACTGACCGCATCGTGCTGCCGCCGGCGCTGTTTGCCCATGAGCAGGAAAAGGTGACGCAGCGCTGGCCGGCGGCGGTGCAATACATTCGCGAGCACCGGCTCAACGAATTCTTCGGCCCCGAGGATTGCGCGGTCGGCATCATCACCCAGGGCGGCATGTTCAACACGCTGATGCGGGCACTGCAGCTTCTGGGACTGGCCGATATCGACGGCGAGAGCCGGGTGCCGATCTATGTGCTGAACGTCACCTATCCGCTGATCGAGGAGGAGTTCCTCGCCTTCTGCGCCGGCAAGAAGGCGGTGCTGGTGGTCGAGGAAGGTCAGCCCGATTTCATCGAGCAGGCCTTTGCCGCCATGCTCTACCGTGCGGGCAGCACGGTGCGGCTGGCGGGCAAGGGCCATCTGCCGCGGGCGGGCGAGTATACCGGCGCGGTGATGCGCGCGGGGCTGGCCGGCTTCCTGCGCGAGGCGGCGCCGGAGCTGTTGTCCGATCGCGACCGCGCGCCCAACGAAGACCGGCCCAACGAGGTGGCCGCCGAGATCGCGCGGGTCATCCCGCAGCGGCCGCCGGGATTCTGCGTCGGCTGCCCGGAACGGCCGATCTTTGCCGCGCTGAAGCTGGTGCAGGAGGAGCTCGGCCCCCATCAGATCACCGGCGATATCGGCTGCCACCTGTTTTCCACCCAGCCGCCCTTCGAGATCGGCGGCTCGACCATGGGCTACGGGCTGGGCACGGCCTCGAACGCCGCATTCGACGGCGGCGGCAGGACACGGCCCGTCTCGATCCTCGGCGATGGCGGGTTCTGGCATAACGGGCTGGCGAGCTCGATCGGCAATGCGGTTTTCAACCGCTCCGACGGGCTGACGGTGATTGTCGACAACTATTATTCGGCCGCCACCGGCGGGCAGGACATCCTGTCCTCGCGCGCGCGCAACGCCTCGCGCGCCACCAACAACCCGATTGCCGCGGCGGTGCGCGGGGTGGGGGTGAAATGGCTGCGCGAGATCGACCGCACCTATGACGTGCCGAAACTGCGCGACACGCTGCGCGAGGCGCTGACCACGCCCGAGACGGGCCCCAAGGTCGTGATCGCCTCGTCGGAATGCATGCTCAACCGCCAGCGGCGCGAACGCCCCGCGCGCGCCGCCGCCATCGGCGAGGGCCGCCGCGTGGCGGTGCCGAAATTCGGGGTCGATGCCGACATCTGCACCGGCGATCACGCCTGCATGCGGCTGTCGGGCTGCCCGTCGCTGGGGCTGAAGCGGCTCGACGATCCGCTGCGCGAGGACCCGGTCGCCTTCATCGACGACAGCTGCGTGGGCTGCGGCAATTGCGGCGAGGTAGCCGATGCGGCGATCCTCTGCCCCTCCTTCTACCGCACCGAGCTGGTGCACAATCCCGGCCCGCTGGAGCGGCTGCTTGACCGTCTGCGGCGCACTGTCATCGCCGCCCTGCAGCGGCGGCGCGAGGGCCGGCGGCTCCTGCGAGAGGATCTGGCGGCGTGAACGAACGGCCGGAAATCGCCCCCGCCGCACCGGTGCCGCTGGCCGAGGCGGGGCTCATCCGCATCGCCATCCTCGCCGTCGGCGGGCAGGGTGGCGGGGTGCTGTCGAACTGGATCCGCGATCTGGCCGAACGGGGCGGCTATGCGGTGCAGACCACCTCGGTCCCCGGCGTCGCCCAGCGCACCGGGGCA
>RFIR01000335.1 GCA_003695135.1 Alphaproteobacteria bacterium
GATGGCGGGGGTGCTGGGCGGGCGCAAGCGGCTGAAGTTCTTCACCGAGGTCGCGATTCCGGAAGGATCGACGCTGATCGGGCGCAGGATCGACGAGGTCGAGCTGTTCAAGCGCGACGGCATGCGCGTCATCGACGTGCTGCGCGGCGACGAATCGCTGCGCCGCGAATTTCCCGACGTCACGCTGCAGGCGGGCGACCGGGTGGTGCTGCGCACCGGCGTGGACGAGATCCTCGGCCTGCAGGAGCGCCCCGAGGTGCGCCCGGTCGACAAGCTCGGCTCGCGCAAGACGGTCACCGTCGAGGCGCTGATCTCGCCTGGCTGCCGTCTGGTCGGGCGGTCGCTGGGCCGGCTGCGGCTGCGGCGGCGCTATGGCGTCTACCCGCTGGCGGTGCACCGGCGCAACCAGAACATCGCCGGCATGGGCCGCGCGCTCGACGACGTGGTGGTGCGCGTCGGCGACACGCTGCTTCTGGAAGGCACGCCGGAGGATATCGAGCGTCTGGCCGCCGATGTCGATCTGGTCGATATCGACCGGCCGGCCGCGCGCGCCTATCGAAGGCGCCACGCGCCGCTGGTGCTGATGGTGCTGGCCGCGGTGGTTCTGGCCGGCGCGCTGGAGGTCGTGCCGCTGTTCGCCGCGGCGGTGATCGGGGTGGCCGCGATCCTGATGACGCGCTGCATCGATGCCGAGGAGGCGTTTTCCTTCGTCGACGGAAGGCTGCTGGCGCTGATCTTCGCCATGCTGGCCATCGGCACGGCGCTGGAAAGCTCCGGCGCGGTGACGCTGGTGGTGGGCGCGGTCTCGCCCGCCCTGGCCGGGATGCCGGACTGGGCGGTGGTCGCGGCGCTGTTCCTGTTCACCTCGGCGCTGACCGAAACCGTCTCCAACAACGCCGTGGCGGTGGTGATGACGCCGGTGGCGCTGGGTCTGGCCGACGGGCTGCAGCTCGCCTATCAGCCGCTGGTGATCGCGGTGATGCTGGCCGCCTCCTGCAGCTTCGCCACCCCGATCGGTTATCAGACCAACACGCTGGTCTACGGGCCGGGCGGCTACCGCTTCACCGATTTCCTTCGCATCGGCCTGCCGCTCAACCTGATCGTGGCCGCGCTGGCAAGCGTTCTGATCCCGCTGATCTGGCCGCTCTGAGCGGCGGTGCACGGGGCCCGGTGCGGCTTGAACCGGTCCGGGCCGCTGCCTATAAGCGGCGCCAGAGCTTACCGGGACAATCCGAAATCGGGGACTGACGCATGGCCGGGCATTCCAAATGGGCCAACATCCAGCACCGCAAGGGCCGGCAGGACGCGGCGCGCTCGAAGCTGTTTTCCAGGCTGGCCAAGGAGATCACGGTCGCCGCCAAGATGGGCGATCCGGACCCGGACAAGAACCCGCGCCTGCGGCTGGCGGTCAAGGAGGCCAAGGCCAATTCCGTGCCCAAGGACGTGATCGACCGGGCGATCCGGAAATCGCAGGGCGGGGATGCGGAGAATTACGAGGAGGTGCGCTACGAGGGTTACGGCCCCGGCGGCGTGGCGGTCATCGTCGAGGCGATGACCGACAACCGAAACCGCACCGCCTCGAACGTGCGCAGCATCTTCTCCAAGCATGGCGGCAACCTCGCCGAGACCGGCGCGGTCAGCTTCATGTTCGACCGCAAGGGCCAGATCGTCTATCCCGCCGCGGTCGGCTCGGAGGAGGCGGTGATGGAGGCGGCGATCGAGGCCGGGGCCGAGGATGTGGAGCATTCCGGGGAGGAAGGCCACGTCATCTGGTGCGCGATGGAGGATCTCAACGACGTCTCCACCGCGCTCGAGGCCGCGCTGGGCGAGGCGGAATCGACCCGGCTGGTGTGGCGGCCGCAGACCACCGCGGAACTCGATGACGAGACCGCGGCCAAGCTGATCCGGCTGCTGGAGGCGCTGGAGGATGACGACGACGTGCAGAACGTCACCGCCAACGCCGAGTTTTCGGACACGGTGCTGGAAAGCATGGCCGGCTGAGCGGAGCCGGGCCGGAGCGCCGAAACGCCCCCTCTCAACCGATGCGCGCGGAGGCTGCCCGCCACACCTCCCCCAAAATAGCGAGTAGCCGGCGCTAACCTTTTCGCTACATTGGTTACCAGCTGCTTGCAGTCACTACCTAGAGAAACCGGTCCTTCCATATCCCCTCGGGCCGGTTTCTTTTCTTTTGGGCCATGGCGCGCCCGTTGGGGTTCAACCGACCTGATGCGAACCGGAGCCGGGCTGGCGGCCGCCCCACCGATGGCGGGCGCACTGCTTGCGCCGCGGCCCTTCATGGGCGGCCGCTCCTTCCTGCGGTGGCAACCGGCGGGGCCCGTACCTTGCGCGGTCCCGCCCCGGCGCTTGCCTGCGAGTCGCCCGTGGGCGCCGCCGGCCGGCCCTCAGCCTATCAGCTTGCCGAGCCAGGACTTCTTCTCGCCCTCGGCCGGCGCGTCGGCATCGGCTTCCGCCTGATCGCCGGCGGCTTCCTCCTCGCGTGGACCCTCGACCGCCGTGGCGAACTTGTCGAAGAACTGATCGGCCATCTTCTTCGCGAAGCCGTCGATGATGCGGCTGCCGAGCTGGGCGAGCTTGCCGCCGATCTTGGCCTCGACCTCGTAGGTCAGCTCGGTGCCCTCCTCGTGATCGGCCAGCCGCACCCTGGCCCCGCCCTTGGCAAAGCCGGCCGCGCCGCCCTTGCCCTCGCCGGAGATGGTGTAGCTTTCGCCCGGCACGATGTCCGACAGCGCGACCGAGCCCTTGAAGGTGGCCTTCACCGGACCGACCTTCTGGACGACCACCGCTTCAAATCCTTCCTCGGGCGTGCCGGTCATGCTCTGGCAGCCCGGGATCGCTTCCTTGAGAATCTCCGGGTCGTTCAGCGCCGCCCACACCGTCGCGCGGTCCGCCGCGATGATCCGTTGACCGGTCAGTTCCATGCCCGCCCCTCCGTGCAATGTTCCCGGCCCATGTAAGACGCCGGGCGCGCGGCGTGCAAGCGGGGTGCGGCGACGCGGCAGATCGGAATTTACTCGCGCGGCATACACGCTATGATTGCGCAATGACAGGGGAGCGGCCGGATGTGATGACGCGTGCCGACCCCGCCGGAGCCGTCCGGACGGGACGGGAGGGGGATGTCAGCCGCGCGCTTCAGCGTCTGGCGCCCGGAACCGGGCTCGCGGAAAGCCTGACCGTCGACGGCGTCGACACGCGCCGGTTGATCGAGGCGCTGCGTGCCGAGGTCTGTCCCGGTGCGCTGATCCGCTCCACGCCGGGTGGCTGGGCGCTGGACTGGCCGGAGGTGCCGGGGCTCGCGCCGCTCTGGCGGGGGCTGGGCCCCGGCGCGGCGAAGGGGCCGGCGCTGAGTTTTCCCGACGACGAGCAGGCGGCAGGCTGCCTGCGGCTGCTCGATGCCGTCGCCCTGCGTCTGGGTCTGGGGCGCGGGCATGTACGGCCGATCTTCGAGAACCCCGCCCGGCGGGCGATCGAGATGCAGGCCTTCTGCGATCTGCCGAGCCTGGAGAGCGGCACCGTGCAGGACCGCGTCGCCGGGTTCCTCGATCTCGGCGTGCCGGTCGCGGCGATTCTGGTCCTGCGCCACGAGGGCGGCGCGCACTGGAAGGGGCTGCGCCCGCCGCTGCGCTGGGGCCGGGCGCTGCTCACGCCGGGCCGGTTGGGGCAGGAGCGGATCGAGGATCGCCTGCCGGCGGAATATCGCGACGTCGACGCCGACGGCTATCTGCCGCTGCTTGCCCGTCCGCTGCGCGACGGGGTGGCGGTCAAGCTGCCGGCAGGGCTCGATCTCGACGCGCTGGGCCGCCTGCTTGCCGCGCTGGAGACCGCCGCCGCCCAGCAGGAACAACCGGTGCTCATCGAGGGGGAGATCACCGCCGAGGGGCTGGTCAGCCTGCTGCTGGAACCGGGGCCGGCCGGCATTCGCCTCGAACTTCCCGCCCTGCGCGCGGTGGCCGATGCCGCGACGCTGGTCCGGCGCGTTCTCGGCGCGGTGGCCGGGCTGGGGGGGCATGTGGTGCCGGCGCGGCGGCAGACGGCGATCACCCTGCCCGAATCGGGTGCCCAGCCCCTGCTGGTCAATCTGCTCGCCCATCTTCTCGCCCATCCGGTGCTCATGCAGCTGCGCCAGGACGCGGTCTGCGGCCCCTACTCGCCGGCCTGCCGTCCCGATGAGCGGCCGGGCGCGGTGGCGGCGCGGCTGCGCGCGATGCTGAGCGCGGCTCCCGAATGGCTGGCGCTGCCGGCGCTGGCGGCCTGCCTGCAGGACAGCGCGATTGCGCTGGAGGGGGAACGGCTGGTCCTGACCGGCACCGCCGCTTCGGGGGCCGAGGAAAGCGCGGCCTGGCTGGAGCTGCTTGGCGCCTGTGCCGCGACCGGCAGCGCAAGTGTCGAACCGGAGCTGCCGCTGGCGGCCTATCGCTGCCCCACGATCCTCGCCGCCGATCTGCAGGCGCTGCTCGACACGCTCGCCGCGGCGGGCTTCGCGCTCGATCCCGCGCCGCTGGAACAGACGCTCGACCGCATCCATCCGGTGCTGGCCGCGGACGAGGCGGCGGGTCTGACCCTGCGCCGCGCGGTCACGGGCCGCGACCTGCCCGGCGACTGGACCGCGATGGCGCTGGAAGCGCGGCTGGACGGCGCCGGCGAGGCGGCCCGCCTCCTGGTGCGCGCCGGGCTCGACGGCCAGCA
>RFIR01000336.1 GCA_003695135.1 Alphaproteobacteria bacterium
CTCGCCGGGCTGCAGCGTGCCTGTCCTCTCCGTCACCATGCGCTCGGCTCTCCTCCATCGCACCCGGCCGCCCTCGGCCGGCGCGGCGGGAAGATAACCCGATTTTTCCGGCGTCTGGAAGGGATTTGAAAACCGGATATGAGACATCGACAGCCGGGAAGGCGGTCACTAGCATGCGCAATCCCTTCCGGTTGACCGGCTTGAGGAGTCGATCCGAGTGCGAACTGTCATCCTTGTCGTGCTGTTGTGCCTCGCGGTGCTGACCGCGCCGCTGGGCTGGTATCTGGCCAGCCGCAGCCTGCAGCCGGCACCGAAGAAGCCGGTCGAAACCGTCGATCCTGCCGAGTTCGAGGCGCTGCGAAAGAGCGTCGACGAGCTGACCGAGCGGGTCGATGAGCTGGAAGTGAAGCTGTCGCGTGCCGACATTCGCCGGCCCGACACCAGCTACGCCGATGAGGAGGCGCCGAAGGAAGACGCGATGGCGGGCAACTACGCCAAGGTGGTGCAGATCGCCGATCGTCGCGGTGTCAACGAAGGGCTGACCCATGCCTCGGCGAGTTTTCTGGAGGAGCTGCTTGGCCTGCCCCGCGAGGATCTGACCGACGAGTGCCAGCCGATGACCAACGAGACGCTCAAGAACCTGCTGGTTGCGGAGGATGTCGGTCCCATCAAGGTCAACATGCTGCGCCCGGCGGTGGAAAGCCTCCGCCAGGTCTTTCGCAATGTGCAGATCGAGGAGCCCGAACTCTATGCCCGCATCCAGGGGTCCGGGTCGCTGTGCGTGCGCCGCATCCGCGGGGCGGAATCGGCGGCCTCGGCCCATGCCTACGGCCTGGCGGTCGACATCAACATCGACGGCCATCTCGATCAGCTCGGCGACGGGCGCACCCAGCTCGGCCTGATCCTGATGGCCGACTACTTCAACCGCGAGGGCTGGTACTGGGGGGCCGGCTTCGGGCGCGAGGATTCGATGCATTTCGAGGTCAGCCGCGAGAAGCTGCAGCAGTGGCGGCGCCTGGGCAAGATCTGAGGCCGGTTCCCGCCGCGGCGGGCGTGACCAAATCCCCACGAACCGAAAGGAAAATCAGACCGCTTCCGATGATTCTTGCGCCGCACCGGCAATTGATGGCAAACAGGCCACAGCGGGACGGACGACAGGGGACAGCGGCATGCGACGGAGCGCGAAGTCACCGGGCGGGGCGGTCGGCGTGGTTTTGCTTGCCGCGGCCGTCTGGCTGGGCCTGTCGGTCTCTGCTCTCGCCAAGGATCTGCTGACGGTCACTGTGTCGGTCGCCGGCGGCCCGAGCGCCACCAGCACCTTTCCCGACGCCGACGCGCTGATCAATGCCATCGACTCCGCCGGATACAAGTCGATCAACCCTGCCTACACCGTCACCTCCGCCGCCACCATCGACGTCAATTTCCGCGGCGTCACCGCCAACGTGATCTATCCGGCCGGCGGGGCGACGCTGGATTTCTTCATTCCCGAGATCCAGACCGCGCCGCTCTTTACCGGCACTGCGGGCACCCGTGCAGCCAATGAGCGGGCGCTGGAGACCTTTCTGCGGACCAATCAGAGCCGGCTGCTGTCGCTGCTGCTGCAGCGGGCGGTGAAGGCGACCCCGCACGATCCGGTCGCCGGCACGCCGGGCAGCCTGATGGCCCGCATGACCGAGGCCGATTTTATCATGGGCACCACCATCGGCCCTGATCCCAGCTCGGTCGCCACCACCGGACAGGGCTATGACCGGACACGCTCGACCATCGGGCTGAATGCGCGCTTCGGTCACTTCACTGCCGCCGGCGCCCAGGCCGATGTCATCGACCTGCCGCTCAACTATACGGTGCCGCTGGACGATCCGCGCTATGCGATCAGCTTCGACCTGCCGCTGACCTATGTCGAGACGGAGGGCAAGGCCTCCTATTCGGGCTCGTTCGGCATCGGCGTCCGCCTGCCGCTCTATGACAACTGGACGCTTACCCCGGCCATCCGCGCCGGGCTTGTCGGGTCGGTCGATCTGGGCTCGGCCGCGGTGCTGGGCAGCGTGTCGCTGAACTCCAACTACCGCTTCAGCTACAGCGGGCTCGATTTCTCGCTGGGCAATTCGGTGGCCTACATCCAGACCTTCCCGGTCGAGATCGACGGCACCAAGTTCGACTACGACCAGCGCAACCTGGTGCTGCGCAACGGGCTGGGGGTCAGCGGGCCGACGGGCTTCAAGCTGTTCGGGCAGGACACCACCTGGCAGGTCACGGTGGTCAACACCCAGTTCCTGATCGACCCGGTCTATGCCCGCGACGTCACCGACATCGCCTTCTCGGTGGGCACGGTGAACTCGATCAACGGCTTTACCTGGGATTCGGTGCGGATCGGTCTGACCTACAGCTTCAGCACCGATTCCGACCTGCAGGGCCTGCGACTGAACTTCGGCTACCGGTTCTGAGATGCCGCGCGCGGCAGCATATCGCGACGCCCGGCCCGGCCTGGCGGGGCTCTGCGCCCTGCTTCTGTGCCTTCTCGCCGGTGGGGCGCAGGCGGCAGGCAGCCGGGTGGCGCTGCTGATCGGCAATGCGCGCTATGCCGATGCCAGCTTCGACCTCGCCAACCCGGTCAACGATGTCGAGGCGCTCGGCGACCGGCTCGGCGCGATGGGCTTTGCCGTCACCCGCGCCGAGAACAGCGACCGCGACACGATGCGGCGGGCGCTTTCGGCCTTCGCGGCGGCGGCGAAGGGGGCGGAGATTGCGCTGTTCTTCTATGCCGGGCACGGGGTGCAGGCGAAGGGCGAGAACTTCCTGCTGGGCAGCAATCTCTCGAGCGTGACCCGGGAGGGGCTGGAGGCGGCCGCGATCACCCTGTCGGAGATCCGGCAGGTCTTCGCGCGGGCGGGGCCCGAGCTCGGCATCGTCATCCTCGATGCCTGCCGCAACAATCCCTTCACCGAATCCGCGCTCGATTTCATCGACGGCAAGGGTCTGACCCGCAGCGCCGGCGCCGCCGGCATGCTGATCGCCTATTCCACCGATCCCGGCTCGGTGGCCTATGACGGCAAGGGCGCCAACAGCATCTTCACCTCCGCGCTGCTGCAGCATATCGGCACGCCCGGCCTCGACGTGCGGCTGATGTTCGGCCGCGTGCGCCAGGAGGTGGTGCTGGCCACCGAGGGGCGCCAGGTGCCCTGGGTCGAGGAATCGGTGCTGGGCGAGCACTATCTCAACACCGAGACCACGCGCGAGGATCTCGCCCGTCAGGTCAATCGCGACGTGGCGCGCTGGCGCGAGGTCAGCGGCTCGCTGGAGCCGGGCCCCTATCGCGCCTATCTGCAGGAATTCCCCGACGGGCTGTTTCGCGATTTCGCCGAACGGCGGCTGGCCCGCTTCGCCCAGGCCAGCACGCATCGGGTCGAGGGGGCGGAGGAGAAATTCGATCTCGTCACATTCATCAGCCAGGTGAACCCCCGGAAACTGACCGACTCGCTGGAACTGCTGGGTTACCTGCCCCGCACCGGCGGGGTCGCCGACCGGGTTCAGCTGCGTCGCGGGCTGGAGGCCTATATCGCCGAATCCGACGATCCGGAGAGCTTCTCGCCGCAGAAGATGTTTCTGGAGGCGGCGAGGATCAATGTCTTCCTCGGCACCAAGCTCGCCCAGCGCATCCGCACCGACATCGTCGCCCTTTCCGCGATCGATACCGCGATGAAGGTGGCGCAGGACACCTATGCCGAGATCGAGCGCATCGCCCGGACCGATCCCTCGGCAAAGGCGCTGCTGCCCGATGCCAAGGCCCAGCTCGACGCCATTGCCGAGGCCCAGTTCAAGGTGCTCGGCCGGCTCGACCAGTCGCGCGAATACTACAACGAACTGTTGCGCACCGCCGGCGACGATTTCGGCGATCTGATGACGCCGGCGCTGCTGGGGCTCGACGGCAATTCCCGCCAGCTCGGCGAGGTTTCCGCCGATGCCGAGCGCGATATCCGGCTGTTCCTGAAGCACGCGCGCATCGCAAGCAACGAAGCAACCAGGGGGACGCTGACATGGCTGTCGGATTTTCTGCCCGCGGAATGAGCGCGATCCTTCTTTCCGCCGCAACCGCGCTGGGCGGCTGCACCCAGGGCGAGTTCCTCAGCTGGGATCCCGACACCCCGGCCGAGAAGACCATGCGCGAGAAGTCCGAGGCGCTGCAATCCACGGTTGGCGAGGGCGCGGTGACCGGCATCGCGCTGGGCGCGGTGCTGGGCGGGCTGATCGGCGGCGGGGCCGGCGCGTTCCGCGGCGCCGAGATCGGCCGGCTCCTGGGCGCGGGTGCCGGCACCTATGTGCGCGGTCTGCAGGAACAGTATGCCACGCGCGAGGAGGTGCTGGCGGCCGTGGCCCGCGACATCGACGCGACCAATCTGGCCCTCGAATCGACCATCGCCGACATGCGCCGGGTGTTGGCCGAGCGCCGCGCCGCACTGGCCGCCGCCCGGGCGGCCGGCAGGGAGGAGATCGCGCGCGCCCGCAGCCGCCGCGCCCTGGCCGAGATGAACGGCGCCATCAAGTCGGCCGAGCAGCGCGAGGCGTTCTTCGGCGAGGCACGCACGCTGCTGGTCGCCGATGCCTCGGCACCGCCGGTCGATCCCTATCTCGCCGGCCTTTCCGCGCGCATCGCCGCGATGCGCACGATCGCCGACAAGCTGGCAAAGGAGCTCTGAGATGCGCATCCTGTTGGCCCCGCTGGTGCTGCTGGCCGCCTGCGCCACGACCGACGATCCCTATCGCGGTGGCTTCTTCACCGGCATCCAGAACATTGCCAGCGGCGCCTATGAGCGGCGGATTGCCGAGCGCGAGGCCGAGGTCGAGGCGGCGCGCGCCCGCAC
>RFIR01000041.1 GCA_003695135.1 Alphaproteobacteria bacterium
GGAGTATTTTGGCCAAGAAGAAGACGCCCTTCACTCCTCCCGCGCGCGCCATTCGCGCCAGCGGAGGATCGCATTGGCGCCGATCTCGGCCAGCGGCCGCGGGGGCAGGCGCTTGGGGCAGGGCTCGGTGGTGAAATGGCGGGTGATGGTCGAGGTCTCGCCGCAAGCCAGCTCCGCCGCGCCGATGCCGGTCAGCGTGCCGCGCGCGGTGCCGAGGCCGTTCTGCACGCAGCCCGCGAACACGCCGTCCTCAACCTCGCGCATCACCGAGACGCCGTTCAGCGTGAGGCAGAGATGCCCCGCCCAGGCGTATTCCATGGGCCAGCCGGCCAGCTGCGGAAAGCGGCTGTCGAACTTCGCCCGCATCACCCGGGCGGCGCGGGACAGATCGCCGGCGGTGGCCGCCATGCCCGGGCGCAGCGCCGCACAGCTCCGGGTGACGATGCGGTTGCCGCCCTGCCCGCTGTCGATGCGGCGCATGGTGGTGCCCATCGGGTCGGACGGGGTGATGCCCCAGCGCGGTTGCCCGCCGAGGCGGGCCAGCGCATCGGCATCGAGCGCCGCCGTCATGGTAGCGAACAGGAAAATCTGCATCAGCCGCCCGCGTGCAAAGCCGAAGCTTTCCAGATGCCCGTTGACGGTCAGGATCACCCGCGGTGCGGTCACCGCGCCGCGGTCGGTCTCAACCCGCCAGTCGCGCCCTTGTCGCGCAAAGCCGATGACGGGCGAAGTCTCGCACAGACGGACCTGCCGCCGCAGCCCCTCGCCCAGGCCTCTTATGTATCCCGCCGGCTGCAGCATCACCGTGCCCGGCGTGTAGAGCCCCGAACGGTAATGACGCGAGCCGGTCAGCTCTGCCATCTGCTGCGCATCGAGCATCTCGGAGGCCTCGCCGAGGCTTTCCAGATGCCGCGCATAGCTGAGGTTGTTGGCATGCGCGGCCGCGCTGGCCGCGCCATTCACCTTGCCGGCGTGGTCGAAGAAATTCGCGTCGATGCCGTATTCCGCGACCGCTTCGGCGGCGAAGTCCTGGGCCTGACGGTTCAGTGCAATGATCGCCCTGTCATCGCCGGCGCCGGCATAATCCTGCGAGGTCAGCTCATGCGGCAGGTCGATCATGAAGCCCGAATTGCGCCCCGCCGCCCCTTCGGCGAGTTCGCCGGCCTCCAGCACCACCACGCGCGCGCCGGGCTGCAGCTGCGTCAGCCGCCTCGCCGCCGACAGCCCGGCAAAGCCCGCGCCGACGATCACGAAATCGGCGGTGGTCTCATCTCCCAGCGGCGGGGCGGGGCGGCGTGGGCCGAGGATTTCCGCCCAGCCCGCCGGACCGCGATGGATGGGCAGGTGACGCGCCGCGTGGCCGGTCAATCCACCGCCTCTCCGGCATCGTCGGCAAGGTCGATCCAGATGGTCTTGAGCCGGGTGTACTGGTCATGCGCAGCCAGACCGTTGTCGCGCCCGCCAAAGCCCGATTGCCCGAAGCCGCCGAAGGGCGTGGTGATGTCGCCCTCGCCATAGCTGTTGACGCTGACCGTTCCGGCGCGGATGGCGCGCGCCCCGCGCAGGGCGCGTTTGACATTGCCGGTGAACAGCGAGGCGGTGAGCCCGAATTCCGTGTCGTTGGCCACCCGGATCGCCTCGTCGAAGCTGCCGACCTCGATCACGCTCAGCACCGGGCCAAAGATCTCCTCGCGCGCCAGCCTGTGGTCGTTGCCGGGCAGTTCCACCACGGTGGCCTCGACGAAACCGCCCTTGGCCTTGCCGCCGAACACCACGGTTTCGGCCTGTTCCAGATAGAAGCAGACCTTGGCGAAATGGGCCGGGCTCACCAGCGCACCCAGCCTCGTCGCCGGGTCCAGCGGATCGCCCACATTCCATTCGCGTGCATGGGCGGCGATGCGGTCGAGCAGCTCGGCCTTCACGTCGCGATGCACGATCAGCCGCGAGACGGCCGAGCAGTTCTCGCCCATGTTCCAGAACGCGCCCTGCACCACATGTTGCGCCACCCGGTCGAGGTTTTCGGCATCCTCCAGCACGATGGCCGGGTTCTTGCCGCCCATCTCCAGCACCACCTCCTTGGCGTTCGATTCCGCCGCATAGGCGAGGAAGCGCTTGCCGGTCTCGGTGGAGCCGGTAAACGAGACCATGTCGATATCCATGTGGCGGCCGATCGGCTCACCCGCCTCCGGCCCCAGCCCCGGCAGCACGTTGAGCACCCCGCGCGGCAGCCCGGCCTCCATCGCCAGCTCGGCGACCCGCAGCGCGGTCAGCGGCGTCTCCTCGGCCGGCTTCACGATGACCGAGCAGCCCGCCGCCAGCGCCGGGGCGATCTTCCATGCCAGCATCAGCAGCGGAAAGTTCCACGGGATCACCAGCCCGACCACGCCCACCGGCTCACGCAGGATCAGGGCGAGATGGTCGTCGGAGGCCGGCGAGACCTGATCATAGATCTTGTCGATGGCTTCCGCGTGCCATTTCAGGCAGTGGATCGCCTCGGGGATATCGACGGTCTCGCAGTCGAAGATGGGCTTGCCGGAATCGATGCTCTCCATCACCGCCAGCTCGCGGGCGTTGCGTGCCATCAGCCGGGCGAGCCGGATCAGAACCTCCTTGCGCGCGCCCGGGTGCAGGCACGCCCAGCGACCGTCCTCGAAGGCATCGCGGGCCTTCCGCACGGCGAAATCCACGTCCTCCGCGCCGCAGGCGGCGATCTCGGCCAGCGTCGCGCCGGTGGCCGGGTTGACGGTGGCGAAGGTCCTGCCGGAGGCGGCGGGGCGGAAGGCGCCGTCGACGAAGGCTGCGTCGGGCAGCGTCAGCCCGGCGGCGATGGCCCGGTATTCCTCGCGCGTCAGCAGATCCATCTCTCAGCCCTCCGCCTCGATTGCGGCAATGGTACGTTTCAGCACCGTGATCACCTGTTCCAGCGCGCGCCGGTCGTCCTTGTTCAGTGGCTTCAAGGGCGGGCGGACCGCGTCGGCCTCGATCCCGTTCAGCGTCACCCCGTGTTTCACGCACTGGATGAACTTGCCGCCCTGCTCCAGCACCCGCATCAGCGGCATCATCGCCGACATGATGCGCCGGCCGCGGTCGAAATCGCCCTCCACGGCGCAGGCGCGGTAGAGCGCGATGTGCTCGGCGGGCAGGAAGTTCGAGCCGGCGCAGACCCAGAACCGCGCGCCCCAGGCGAAGAATTCCAGCGCCTGATCGTCCATGCCGCAGCCGAGCTGGATATGCGGGTAGTCGCGCGCCAGCATATGCACCCGGTTGATGTCGCCGGAGCTTTCCTTGATGCCGCAGAAATTCCGCGACCGACCGACCCGGTCGAGAAACTCCGGCCCCATCATGGTGCCGGTGCGCCCCGGGTAGTTGTAGAGCATGATCGGCAGATCGGCGGCGCGGTCGATGGCCAGCGCGTTGAGCGCGTTTTCCCGATCCGTCGGCACCGCATAGGGCGGGCTGGCCAGCAACAGCCCGTCCGCCCCCATCTCGCGCGCCGCCCGCGCAAGGGCGATGGAATCGGAGGTCAGCATCGCCCCGGTGCCGACCAGCAGGGGCAGACGGCCGCCGATGCGTTCATGGGTGAAGCGCGCGATCTCGATCCGCTCGGCCACGGTCTGGGCATAGTTCTCGCCGGTCGAGCCGCCGGAGATCAGCCCGTGCACGCCTTCCCCGATCAGATACTCGATATGTTCGGCGAGTTTGTCGCGGTCGATCCCGCCACCCGCGTCAAACGGCGTGATGACGGGGGTATAGATGCCCTCGAAGCTGAATATCGGCGTCATTTCATCCTCATGCCGGCATGGTCCGCCCGGCCAGGCCGATCTGCCCGAGCGGGGCGTCGAGCCCAGCGGGCATGACGAACTGTTCGATGCGGTCGCGCGAAAGCGCCCAGTGCGCGGTCGCCAGCCGCGCCGCCTCGGTGGCGTCACCGGCGGCGATGGCGGCGATGATGGCGTCGTGCTGGTCGCAGGCCACGGCCACGTCGCGGGCCATCTCCGCGTCCCGGGGCCGGTAGAAGGTCATCGAGATCCGCGCGTGGTCGATCAGCAGCCGGCTGAAGGAGGGCAGCAGGTAGATGTTGCCCGCCATCTCGCCGGTGATCTCGTGAAACCGGTTGTTGGCCAGCGCCCGCTCGGCCGTGCTGCCCGATCGCAGAGCCGCGCGAAAGCGCTCCTGGGCCGCCTTCAGCGCCTCGATCTGCCCGGGCCGGGCGTTCTGCGCCGCCAATTGCAGGATGGCGCCGTAGATCATCGGTGCGGCGAGGAAGAAGTCGCGCAGCGTCACATGGCTCATCTCCGAGACCCGCGCGCCGCGATTCTCGCGCAGATCGACATAGCCCTCGCCGGCGAGCTGGCGCAGCACCTCGCGCAAGGGCGTGCGCGACAGGGCGAATTCCTCGGCCAGCCGCGTCTCGTCGAGATCGGCGCCGGGGCGAAGCCGCATGGTAAGGATCGCCATGCGCAGATGTTCGTGGAGCTCCGCCTTCCGGTTGCGCGAGGCGTCCTTCATCCCGTCTCCGATCCGATCCGCCGGGCCGAACGGCTGTTTCCTGTCCGGCCATCTGCGCGCTAGCAGATTATACAAATTGTGTACAGAGCCCTATGCAAAGCGTGGCGCAGGCAGATGCCCCTGAATGCACAAGGTCTTGCAGGGATCGTGATCGCGCGCGTGAAGTATCCGGAAGAGACCCCTGCAAAACCCGGATGCAGGCGGGCATCCTGAATGGATGAGGGTTCAGCAGGATCAGATCTGTACGCGCGCAAAATAATTAGAAAATAACTTCGCAATCAATATTTTACAATCAACAGTGAAAATATGAAAAACGCACGTGGCGCCACAATTTCGTGGCGCCCGGGCGCAATGTCGAAGTCTGGCCGCCAGAGTTTTGCAGGGGTCTCGTACAGATATGAATCCGAGTGAATATGAACCAGAGTGAACGCATCTGTGGAAAGATGCGCGAAGCGGCATGAACCGGGCGCGCAGCAGGGCGGCATCCTCCATCGGCGGGGGTGCGGCAATCGCTCGTGGCAGCCCTTCCCGCGCGCGGGTGCCGCTCAGGCGGCGCGGCCCTCGGCACCGCTCGCCGCCCGCGGCGATTCTTCGGCCTCCGGAGCCTCGGCCTCGGCCCCGGCGTCGATCTCGACATCTACGGCTTCGGGCTCGGGCTCGGCCTCGATCTCCTCCTCGCCCCCGGCCAGCAGCGGCAGCGTCGCGGCGGCGACCAGTCCCGGCGCCTCCTGCTGCGGCGCCTCCTCCCAGCTCAGCGTATCGAAGGCGCCGCAATTCTCGCAGATCGGCGTCCAGCCGGCATGGATGTGCCGGCACTTGCTGCAGACCCATTGCTCGCCGCGCGAGGCGGTCAGCGCCCGCGCGAGGAAGCCGCGCACCACCGCCTCGCTGGCCCCGGCCCCGCGCTCGATCGCCGCCATCAGCGCCAGCGAGCGGGCGGTGGGCCGGGTCTCGGCCAGATCGCCCAGCGCCCGGCGCGCGGCGGGAAAATCCTCCGCCGCCAGCGCCAGTTCGGCCGCAAGCATCCGCGTCTCGGGGTGATCGGCATTGGTGGTGAGCAGCGGGCGGAACCGGGCAAGCCGTTCCTGCGGGGTCTCGTCGGGCTCCAGCGCGGCATAGGCGGCGGCGATCTCGGGATGCGGCGCGGCCTCCCACGCCTTGCGCAGGATGCGCTCGGCATCGCGGCGCTGCCCTTCCTGCATCTTCAGCCGGGCGGCGGTCACGGCGGCGGGCACCAGATCGGGCGCCTGGCGCACCGCCTCATAGGCGGCCTTGCGCGCCTTGCCGATCTCGCCCTCCATCTCGGCCGCCCGCGCCTCGGCCAGCGACAGCACCGCATCGCGCCGCACCCCGACATCGCGCGGCAGCAGCCGCGCCCGCACCTTTGCCTGCAGGGTGCGGCGGCAACCCGCCCAGTCGCCCGCCTCGCTTTGCAGCGCGAACAGCGTGTCGAGCACCTCCGGATGGGCGGGCTTGAGCTCGAACGCCTTCTCGGCCAGCTTCAGCGCCACATCCTTCCTGCCCTCGGCCAGCCGGCGCCGCATCAGGCCCAGCACGCCGACGAAGCGGGTCCGCTCCTCGCCCAGAAGCTTGCGGTACTGGGCCTCGGCCTCGGCCGCATTGCCGGCCAGCGCCGCGGCCTGCGCGCTGAGAAGCCCGGTCAGCGCCGGCCGCTTCAACAGCTTGGCGGCGCGATTGGCGCGCACCAGCGCCTCGCGCCCGTCGCCGGAGGCCAGCGCGATCATGCCCTCGGTCAGCGCGTCATAGCCGCGCTTTTCGCGGTTGCGGTTCAGATAGCGGCTGATCGCCACCTCGTCGCCCTGCATCCAGCGCAGGATCGCCACCAGCAGCCCGGCCAGCTTCAGCAACAGATAGAGCGCGACGAACAGCAGCGCGACCAGCACGATGAAATCGAGCGGGCGCAGCTGGATCTCGCGGCCGCCGAAGGCGATGTCGACATGGCCCGGCGTCTCGATCACCAGGCTGGCGCCAAAGGCGATGGCGGCGCCCAGGGCAATGAACACGACGATTTTCAGCAGCGACCAGATCATGGGTTTCGGCTGTCCTTCACTGCGGACCCGTCAGCGGGCCTCAATTGGTGGCCTCTGCAGCCGACTGAAGCGAGGCCAGCGCCGCCTGCGCCCTGGCGCGCCGGGCAAGCTTCCCGATCCAGCCCTGAAGCGGCGCGCGCGCAACATCGGGCAGGCTCTCGGCCTCCTTCAGCGCGGCCTGGGCACGGTCCTCGCGCAGCCGTGCCTCGACCCGCGACAGGATGGCGTCGACGCTGTCGCCCGGCTTTTCCTCCAGCGAGCGGGTCGCCACCCGCGACTCGAGGAAGGAGGTCGCGCGAGAGATCACGTCGCCATTGCTGCGCTCGCGCATCGCGGCGCGGATGGCGTCATGGGCCAGTTCGGGGAAGGCGGCGAGCAGCGCGTCGCGCCGCGGCACGCCGCTTTCGGCCAGCGCCGCCAGATCCTGCGGCACCGGACCCTCGATCAGCGGATCGAGTTCCTCCAGCACATCGGCAAACGGTGTGCCCGACTCCAGCCGCTCGCCCAGAACCGCAAGCACCCGCCTCAGCGCCGCCTTGCGCCGGGCTTCCTCGGCCGCGCGGATATTGGCTGCCGCCTGCTCGGCGATCGCCGCCTCGCGGCGCTTGCTGGCCGCCTCCACCTCGTCGATGCGCTGGGACAACGCGCCGAGCTTGCCGGCAAGGCCGGAAAGCTCGCCCTTCAGCCCGTCGACCGCGGCGGAGAAGGCCGAGAGCTGCGACAGCGTCTCGGCGCTGATCTGACCGCCCGATTCGGTGACCCCGGCCAGCGCCTTCTTCAGCGAATCGAGCTGCGCCGAAAGGCCCGAAAGCGTGCTCTCGACCCTGGCCAGACGCGATTCCAGATCTCTGCCGTCGATGGCGGCGACCTGGTCGCCCAGCGCGGTCAGCCGGTCGGACAGCCGCTTTTCCAGCGCCGCGATCTGTTCGGCGGTTGCCGCCTGCAGCTTGCCGGTCTCCTCGCGCACCAGCGCCCTGACCTCTTCGGCCGGCATGCCGGGGGTGATGGCGCCGAAGCGGTCCTCGATCTTCGCCTCAAGATCCTTGCGCAGGGCGGCGAGCGCCTCGGCCTGCTGCCTGGCCGAAGGCTCGCCGGGCATCATCCAGCTGGCGTGGCGCTGGATCGCGGCCGGCAGATGGGGATAGAGCCGCGGCGCGCCCCACAGGAACAGCCCGCCGCCGATGACGAGTATCACCAGCGCCATCAGCACGCGGCCGGCCAGCGAACGCGGCGCCTCCTCATGCTCGTGCTCCGGCACCTCCGCATGCTCGTGTTCATCGTCTTCATCGGCGGGGTGGTGCTCGTCGGTGTGCTCGGCGTCCATGGCGGGCTCGCGATCATCGGCAGGCTCGACCTCCGAGACCGCCGGCGGTTCCTCCTCCGGCCCATCGCGCC
>RFIR01000337.1 GCA_003695135.1 Alphaproteobacteria bacterium
CCCATGAGGTGGTGACCGTCGATCCCGAACGGCGCGACGCCATCTACGCGGCCGAGCTTCCCGGCGCCGAGATCGTCATCGGCCAGCAGCCCATGGGCCGGGACCGGCTGGACGCGGCGCCGCATCTGCGGGCGATCTTCAATGTCGAGACCAATTTCCTGCCAAATATCGACTATGAGCGCTGCTTTCAGCGCGGCATCCATGTTCTGGCGCCGAGCTCCGTCTTCGCGCTGCCTGTGGCCGAGATCGGGCTCGGCATGGCGCTGTCGCTGGCGCGCAACATCCACGGCGCGCATGGCGATTTCCGTGCGGGGCGCGAGCGCTACGGGCTGGCAGGCAACGCCGATGCCGAACTGCTGACCGGCAGCGAGATCGGCATGATCGGTTTCGGCGATCTCGGTCGGGCGCTGCACCGGCTGCTCGCCCCGTTCAACGCCCGCATCCGCGTGTTCGACCCGTGGTTGCCTGACGGGCTGCTACGCCGGCAGGGGGTGGAACCGGCGGATTTCGAGACCGTGCTGGAACGCTCGCGGCTCGTCTTCGTCGTCGCCTCGGTGACCAGCGAGAACCGGCAGATGATCGACCATCGCGCCCTGTCCCGGATTGCCGATGGCGGCATGCTGGTGCTCTTGAGCCGCGCGGCGCTGGCCGATTTCGACGCGCTGGCCGCCGAGGCCGGCAGCGGCCGTTTGCGCATCGCCACCGATGTGTTCCCGCAGGAACCGGTGGCGCCGGACGACCCGATCCGCAGGGTGCCGGGCATGCTGTTCTCGGCCCATCGCGCCGGCGCGCTGACCTCGGCGCTGCAGCAGATCGGCGCGCTGGTGCTGGAGGATCTGGCGCAGATCGCGCGCGGGCTGCCGCCCGTCTCCTGCCGGCGCGCCGAGCGCGAGACGGTCGGGCGCCTGCGCAGCAAGCCCGTCGAGCAGAGCTGAAATCGTCCGCACGCCTCAGAGCGTGCAGAGCCGCTGTTCCAGCCCCGGCCGGTCGATATCGGCCGCGAACACGCCGCCGGCAAAGGGGACGTCGGTCAGTTCCTCCGCGCTGTGCCGGGTGCTCAGGGTGGTGATGAAAAGCCGCCGGCGCCCCGCGCCGCCCAGCGTAACGCAGGTCGGCGCCTTGGTCGGCAGGTCGATCCGGGCCGTGATCCGGCCCCGATCATCGAAACGCACCGCGCAGCCGCCCCAGACCCGCGCACTCCAGTAGCTGCCATCGGCATCGACCGTGCCGCCATCGGGCAGGCCCGGCGCGTCATCGCGGCCCGCAAGCGGCTCGATCTCGTCGAGCGAGGCGAAATCCGCCCCGAGCCGGAACCGGCGAATGCGGCCATCGGGCGTGTCGGCGAAATACATGATGTCGCCGGCCGGAGAAAAGGCCAGACCATTGGAGATGATCACATCGCCGAAGAGCCGTTTGAGCGACCCGTCCGGGCCGAGCCGGTAGACGCTGGCCACCGGGCGGCGGTCCTCCATCTGCGGCGTCTCGTCGAAGGTGCCGAAGACGATGCCGCCGAAGGGATCGACCTCGGCATCGTTGATGCGCGTCTGCGGCAGATCGGGCTCGACATCGTGCAGCCGGGTGAAGCTGGACAGCGACTGGTCGGCAAGCGCCAGCTGCTTGGGAAAGCCGATCACGAAGCCCGGCTCGCGGCGCGGCAGGATGAATCCGGCCCGCCCGGGCAGCATGAAGCGGGCGGTGTTGCCGTCGCGGTCCATGCGCCAGACGCAGCTGCCCTCGATGTCGGTCCACCACAGATTGCCGTCGCGCGGATCCTCGAAACAGCACTCGCCCAGCCGGTTGCGGCAATCCGCGACCAGTCTCGCCTCGGCCTCGAATGCCGGTTTTGCCTGTTCCTGCATGCCATCGCCCTCCGCCTTGCCGATCTCTCGCCCATCATAGGGCAAGGGCGGCGATCGGGCGAGAGGCTACAGGCGGCCGGCCGTTCAGCCCGGCTGGGGCTGGGTGCGCGCCTGCGGGGCGGGCTTGCGTTGGCTGGGCATGTCGCGCAGCGCCAGCCGCCGCGCCCGGCGCAGGCGACCGGATGTGGCGGCGCCATCGCTGTCGAGCACGCCATCGACCACCATCTGCGCCAGATTGCCGGCCTCGGGCGCACAGCATTCCAGAAAGCTGTGCCCCGCCCTGCCGAGGATGCGCAGCTCCACCGGCTCGCTGCCGGCCGGGCGCAGGGCCGAGACATGGCGGACCCAGTTCCGCGCCCGCTCCACCCGGTCCCGGCCCTGCTGGCGGTCGATGCGCTCATCCTGCCGCAGCGCCGGGTCGCGTTGCCGGTCTCCCCCGCCGACATAGACGGTGATCGGCAGCTTCAGCGCCCGGCCGATGGTGCGGGCGACGCGCCGTCCCTCCAGGCTGCGCCCGATGCCGCGCGGCCAGGGTGCGCGCGGATCGGCGAAGGTATACCAGCCGGCCGCGGCCAGATGCAGCGAGCGCAGCGCGCCGGGATACATCATCGCGAAACGGTGGGCGAACTGCGCCCCGCCCGAATAGCCGAACAGGTGAAAGCGGCTGGTGGCGATACCGGTTGCGCGCGCGAACCGCTCCAGCGCCGCCTCGAGCATCAGATCGGCCCGCAAGCCCCTGCTGGCCAGACCCAGCCGCTGATAGCTGGAAAAGACCTGCCGGTCGAATTCCGGCGCCAGTATCACCAGCCGCCCCCTGGCGGCATCGCGGAAGGTGTCGCGGATTTCCTGCGCGTTGCGCGAGATGCCGTGCACCGCGACCAGCACCGGCGTGGTCTCGTTCACATCGGGCGGAATCGCGCTGAGCAGGCGAAATCCCGCGGGCCAGTCCAGCTTGTCAGGCATCGATGCGCTCTCCTGCCTCGGGTGACGAACGGGTCGGGGGCGATGGCGGGTCGAGCCGCCACCGGACATCGCAGCGCGCCTGCAGCCGCGGGTCGTGGCTGGCGATCAGCACCGTGCCTTCGAAGCTGTCGAGCACCGCGTCCAGCACCGCGCGGCCTTCCTCGTCCAGCGCCCTGTCGATCTCGTCGAGGATCAGCACCAGCGGCCGCCGCATCAGGGCGCGGACCAGCGCGACGCGCGCGGCCTGACCGGCCGAAAGCCCCGCGCCCCCGGCGCCGATCCGCGTCTCGGCCCCGCGGGGAAGCCGGGAGAGCAGGTCATCCCATCGGCAGATCTTCAGGATCCGCTGCGCCTCGTCCTCGTCCACGCGCGCACCGCAGCGGATGTTGTGGGCCACAGTGCCGCGCATCAGCGGCATGCCCTCTCCGGCCACGGCGACCAGACGCCGGAGCGACGA
>RFIR01000042.1 GCA_003695135.1 Alphaproteobacteria bacterium
AAGGTCACCGAAACGATATGAACGACACCGTCACCGCATATGCCGGCACCGCCGTCTTCGACGGGGCGGCGCTGCATGACGGCGCAGTGCTGCTGGTCGCGGGCGAGCGGTTTGCCGGCATCGCCTCGGACATCCCGCCCGGCGCCCGGCTCGTGGCGGTCTCCGGCGGCATCCTCGCCCCGGGTTTCGTCGATCTGCAGGTCAATGGCGGGGGCGGCGTCATGTTCAACGACGACCCCTCGCCGGCCACGCTTGCCACCATCGCCCGCGCGCATGCCCGTCTGGGGGCGACCGCGATCCTGCCGACGCTGATCACCGACCGGCCGCAGGCGACGCGGGCCGCCATCGCCGCGGTGCGCGAGGCCGTCGCCGCCAGCATGCCCGGCATTGCCGGTCTGCATCTGGAAGGCCCGCATATCGCGCTCGCGCGCAAGGGGGCGCATGATCCGGCGCTGATAAGGCCGATGGAGGCAGCCGATCTCGACCGGCTGTGTCGGGCCGCGGCCGAACTGCCGGCGCTGATGGTGACGCTGGCGCCCGAAAGCGCCACGCCCGAACAGGTGGGCCGCCTCGCCGCGGCCGGTGCGGTGGTCTCGCTCGGCCACAGCGATGCGCCCTACGAGACCTGCCGCGAATACATCCGCGCCGGGGCGCGCTGCGTCACCCATCTCTTCAACGCCATGAGCCAGCTCGGCAACCGCACGCCGGGGCTGGTCGGCGCGGCGCTGCAGGCGGGGGAGGTCTCGGCCGGGCTCATCGCCGACGGCATCCATGTCCATCCCGCCTCCATCGCCACCGCTCTGGCGGCCAAGCGCGGGCCGGGGGCGGTGTTTCTGGTCACCGACGCCATGGCCACCGCCGGATCGGATCTCGATCACTTCACGCTCAACGGCCGCCGCATCGAGCGCCGGGAGGGCCGGCTGACGCTCGCCGACGGCACGCTGGCCGGGGCGGATCTGGAGATGGCGCAGGCGCTGCGCGTGCTCACCGGCCCCGTGGGACTGCCGCCGGAACGCGCGCTGGCCATGGCCACCGCGATCCCGGCCGATCTGGCCGGGCTGCAGGCGGGCCGGATCGAGCCCGGCCGGCGGGCCGATTTCGTGCATCTCGATGACGGGCTGCGGCTGCGCGGCGTGTGGCGCGGCGGCGCTTCCCTGGCGCCCTCCGGCGGCTGAAGACGGGCGCCGACCGCCCCCGGAAAGCCCGTATCGCACCGTTCCCCGTTGACAAGCGCAGACCATTTCGATCTTCTGAACCCGCTTTCGTCATACCAAAACGCGGTTTGCAGCGGCTTGGCAACCGGGGTCGCACAGCGCTCCGACCGCAGCACCGGCGCCGGGAAGGGGGAGGAGATGGCCACCATTGCGCGGCTGGAGGCGCAGCTCTTCGAGGTGCCGCTCGCCGAGGTTCTGTCCGACGCCAGGCATGGCGATCACACCCATTTCCAGCTCGTCACCGTCACCATCGGGCTGTCCGACGGCAGCACCGGAACCGGCTACACCTATACCGGCGGCAAGGGCGGGCATGCGATTCTCGCCATGCTGCGCCACGATCTGGCGCCCTTCGTGACGGGGCACGACGCGGCGGAGGTCGAGGCGCTGCACGACGCGATGCAATGGCATGTGCACTACGTTGCCCGCGGCGGCATCGCCTCCTTCGCGATCTCGGCCATTGACATCGCGCTGTGGGATCTGCGCGGGCGGGCGCGGGGCGAGCCCCTGTGGCGGATGGCCGGCGGGGCGGGCCGGCGCTGCCGCGCCTATCGCGGCGGGATCGACCTGAACTATCCGCTGCCCAAGCTGCTCGATTCGGTGCGCGGGCATCTCGCCGCCGGTTTCGACGGGGTCAAGATCAAGGTGGGCAAGCCCGATCTGGCCGAGGATGTCGCCCGCGTTCGCGCCGTTCGCGGCCTGATCGGACCAGATATCGCCTTCATGGTCGATGCCAATTACGCCTATGAGGTCGAGGCGGCGATTCGCGCGGCGCGGGCCTTCGCGCCCTTCGACATCCAGTGGTTCGAGGAACCGATCGTGCCGGACGACTATCTCGGCTTTGCCCGGATTGCCGAGGCGACTGGGGTGCCGCTGGCGATGGGCGAGAACCTGCACACCGAGCACGAGTTCCGCCACGCGCTGGAGTGGTCGAAGCTGAGCGTCGTCCAGCCCGATGCCTCGAATTGCGGCGGCATCACCGGCTGGCTGCGGGTGGCGCGGATGGCGCGCGCCGCCGGGGTTCCGGTCGGCAGCCACGGCATGCAGGAGCTTCACGTCAGCCTGGTTTCGGCGCAGTCGGGCGATGGCTGGATCGAGGCGCATTCCTTCCCCATCGATACCTACACCACCCGGCCGCTGGTGCTGGAAGGCAGCCGCGCCGTGGCGCCCGACAGCCCCGGAACCGGCGTGGTATTCGACCGGGACCGGCTCGCCCCGCACCGGCGCGACGGGTTCTGAGCCGGCCCGTCGGGCGCCGGCGCGGGCCGCGGCGGCTCGGGCGGGGAAAAAAAACTACCCGGCTTCGCAATCCTGTTGCAAGACCGGTCGGCTCCGTCTAGTTTGGTCCAATCAAAACCGCGGCCACGACCGGTCGCAACGCGAACCAGCGATAGGGAGGTCCTCAATGAAGTTCGCAAAACCCCTGGCCGTGGCAGCGAGTGTTGCCGCTCTCGCGACGGCCGCATCGGCGCAGACCACGCATCTGCGCATCCAGACGCATTTCTCGCAGGAGACGCTTTCGGGCCAGCTGGCCGCCAAATACGTCGATGACGTCACCACCATGTCGGGCGGGCAGATCGAGATCGAGATGTTCTACGCCTCCTCGGTGGTCAAGTCGGCCGAGACCTTCGACGCGGCGGCGACCGGCATCCTCGACTGCGACATGACCGGCGGCGCCTACCAGACCGGCAAGAACCCCGCCTTCCAGTTCGCCGGCGACCTGATGGGCGGCTACACCAACCCCTACCAGCAGATGGCATGGCTGCTGCACGCCGGCGGCCGCGAGAAGGTCAACGAGCTCTACAACAAGTACGGCATGGAGTTCGTCGGCTGGTGGATCCCGGGACCCGAGTCGCTGGTCTCGACCAAGCCGCTGCGCGGCGTGGCCGATCTGAAGGACTGGAAGTTCCGCTCGCCCCCGGGCATGGAGACGCTGGTGTTCAAGGCACTCGGTGCCTCGCCCATCGTGATGGACTTCAACGAGATCTTCACCGCGCTGGAGACCGGCATCATCGACGGTGCCGATGCGGCGAACCTGACCAACAATATCGGGCTCGGCCTCTATGACATCGCCAAGCACACCACCTATCCCGGCTTCCATTCGATGCCGGCCGACCACCTGGCCTGCCGCAAGGATGTCTGGGACGCCATGCCCGAGGCGCACAAGCGCATCATGACCGTGGCGATGGATGCGCTGGCGCTGCACAACGCGACCATCAACGAGGTCAAGAACGCCCAGAACGCCAAGAAGCTGCGGGCGGAAGGCGTCACGCTCTACACCTGGAGCGACGAGGATCTGCTCAAGTATCGCGAAGGTGTGAAGAAGGCGTGGACCGAATTCGCCACCACGCCCGAGGCCAAGGCGCTGCTGGAAAGCCATATCTCGTTCCTGACCGATCTCGGTCTGATGAAGTAGGGACCGGGGTCCGGCAACCGAATTGCGGCGGCAGGATCCATCCGGTTCTGCCGCCGTTCCTGTCTGACTGACGCTGTCATGGGTTCGATCCGCCGGCTGGTTCGGCGGGACAGGGAGGAACAGCCATGAGCGACGCGACGGATGTCAGGGAATCCACCGGCAGCCTGATAGAATGGCTCGTCCCCTTCGCCTTCGTCATCTGCGCGGGATGGGCGATCTGGCACATCCCTGCCTATATCCTCGATTTCTTTCCGCCGTCGGACAAGAGCCTGTTCGACCAGATCAGCGCGCTTCACGCGCGCAAGGACGTCACGCCCGATCTGCCGGGGCTGTTCGGCGGCCATGCCGATCCCATCGACTGGGCGGCGCTGGTGCTGATGCCGATCCTGTTCGTGATCGGCACGCGCACGGTGCGCATCGCGCATATGGAATTCCGCGAGTGGCGGCCCATCGACCGCATCGCGCTCTTCATCGGCCGGATCACCATGGTCCTGATCATCTCGATGACGTCGGTCATGCTCTACGAGGTGTTCATGCGCTACGTGGTCGAGGCGCCGACGCTGTGGGCCAACGAGCTGACGCTGTGGATCGGGGGCTATGTCTTCCTGTTCGCCGGGCTCTATGCCATGCAGCAGCGCTGCCACATCCGCATCTTCCTGCTCTATGACGCGGTGCCGCGCTGGCTGCAGCGGACATTCGACATCATCTGGGTGGCGCTGTTGGTGGTGTTCGCCGGCTTCCTGATCTTCGGCAGCTACTACCAGGTCTTCGTGATCAAGCTCTACAAGTGGGAGATGTTCGGCACCGCCTTCGATCCGCCGATCCCGGCCACGGTGCAGCCGATGATCCTGATCGTGATCGCGCTGGTGGCCATCCAGGCGATTCTCAACCTGATCTCCGACTGGAACCTCGAGACGACGGTGCATGCCACCAGCGAGGACATCGACGAGGACGAGATCGAGGCGATCAAGCGCAGCGTGGGAGCCGAGTGATGGATGTCGGCACGATCTCGATCGTTCTCG
>RFIR01000338.1 GCA_003695135.1 Alphaproteobacteria bacterium
GCCGGTAAAGCGCGCAGCCGGACAGGAACCCGGGGGAAGGGGTGACATGGCCTATTCGAACATCATCGTGGAAGTCTCCGACCGTGTGGCGCTGATACGTCTCAACCGGCCCGAGGCGATGAACGCGCTCAACACCGAGCTGCTCGACGAGCTGGTCCAGGCGCTCGACTCGTTCGCCCAGAACGACAAGGTGCGCTGCGTGATCCTCACCGGCTCCGACAAGGCCTTCGCAGCCGGCGCCGACATCAAGGAGATGTCGGAAAAGACCTTCGTCGACGTGTTCACCGAGGACATGTTCGCCGCCCAGGCCCGCGCGATCGCCGCCTTCCGCAAGCCGATCATCGCCGCGGTGTCGGGCTATGCGCTGGGCGGGGGTTGCGAGCTGGCGATGATGTGCGATTTCATCATCGCCTCGGACACCGCCAAGTTCGGCCAGCCCGAGATCAATCTGGGCGTGATGCCCGGCATCGGCGGCACCCAGCGGCTGACCCGCTTCGTCGGCAAGTCCAAGTCGATGGAGATGAACCTGACCGGCCGCTTCATGGATGCGGCCGAGGCCGAGCGGGTCGGGCTGGTCAGCCGGGTGGTCCCGGTCAAGGACCTGCTCGACGATGCCCGCGCCACCGCCCAGAAGATCGCCGACAAGTCGATGCTGGCGGTGATGGCGGTGAAGGAGGCGGTCAACCGCTCCTACGAGACCACCCTGGCCGAGGGCATCCTGCTGGAGCGCCGGCTGTTCAACGGCCTGTTCGCCACCGGCGACCAGAAGGAGGGAATGGCCGCCTTCATCGAGAAGCGCGCGCCGCAATTCCGCGATCACTGAACCGGCACGCGGTCCGCGCCGGGCGGGCGCCGCTTGACCCCCTGCGGGCGGCGGTGTAAGCACCCGGCCTGTTTTCCAGCGAACCGAGTCGGAACACCGCATGGCCAATTCGCCGTCTGCCAAGAAACGCGCGCGCCAGACCCTGCGCCGCACCCAGATCAACAAGGCGCGCAAGAGCCGCATCCGCACCTTCATCCGCAAGGTCGAGGAAGCCATCGCCGCGGCCGATCACGCCGCCGCGCTCGCCGCGTTCCGCGCCGCCCAGCCGGAGATCATGCGCGGTGTCAGCCGCGGCGTGCTGCATCGCAATACCGCCAGCCGCAAGCTGTCGCGCCTGTCACACCGCATCAAGGCGCTGGCCTGACCCGCCGACCGGCGCGCCGCAGCGCGATATTCCCCTGCCCCTCCGCATGCGCAGCCACCCCCCGGGCGGCTGCGTTTTCGTGACGCGCCGGAGCGCCGGCGTCGCCATTCCGTCACACTTCTGTCATGTTCACTTTTTGCTCCGGTTGAGAAATTGGCAAGCTTCGATTAAGAACGGAGTTGCGGGGGGATTCGAGAGTAGAGGCAAAATCTCCCTGAATCTGGCAGTCTGGAAATATCCCATCAGTAACACCTAGGCAGCCTTCTTTAACAGAAGGTCGAATGCGTGTGCTTAACTTGATGTAATACTTTAACTTCCCCCTCGACCTCCAAATTGTCGCCAAAGTCGGGTCGAGTTTTTCTTGCAATAACTCGAATGCGGCGCGTATCTTCCCCGGCAAAGAGAACGGATTCGACGAGGGAGAAGGGCTGATGGCGCCGTCGACGGTGGGCGAAGTCGATCCCGTAGAAGCTTGGGAAATCCTCAAAAATTCGCCCGATGCCATCCTGGTCGACGTGCGATCCATGGCCGAATGGAGCTTCGTCGGCATCCCGAATCTGGACCCAATCGGCAAGCAGGTGATTCTCGAGGAATGGCGGCGATTCCCCGGCATGGAGCTCAATGAGGGATTCGTTGACCGGCTGCTGGCCCAGTTCGATTCGCCGCCATCGACCATGCTGTTCCTCTGCCGCTCGGGCGTGCGCTCGATGGAAGCCGCGCAGGCGGTGGCCGAACGGCTGCGCGACGTCGACGGCATGGTGCACTGCCTCAACGTCGCGGAGGGCTTCGAGGGCAAGCTGGACGAGGAAAGCCATCGCGGCCGGGTCAACGGCTGGAAGGTTCGCGGTCTGAGCTGGAAACAGAGCTGAACCGAAGCAACGAACCGGATCCGGTCCTGCCCCGCCGGATCCGGCCGAATGGCCGGGGCACAAAGACAAACAGAGCGGGACACTGGAGATGAGAATGGGGGTCGAGTCTGATGTCTGGTCGGAAGTTCGGGAGAAGGTTCGGGAAAGCATCGGGCGCGACAGCTATGTCACCTGGATCGAGCCGCTGACCTTTCTGGGCGTCGAGACCGGCACCGCCCGTTTCGGCGTTCCGACCACCTTCTTCGGCAACTGGGTCAACCGCAACTACCGCGAGGTGATCCTGAAGGGCATGCGCAATGCCGGCAAGCCGGTGGACCGGCTCAGCTTCGACCTGGTGCGCCCCGCGCAGCCGCGCCGCGGCCAGCCCGGGCAGAGCCCGACCTCCGATCCCGAATCGCTGCCGGACCAGGATCGCCTCGGCGCCCCGCTCAACCCGCGCTACCGGTTCGAGCAGTTCGTCGTCGGCAAGCCCAACGAGCTGGCCTATGCCGCCGCACGACGCGTGGCCGAAAGCCCCGACGCCCAGTTCAACCCGCTGTTCCTCTATGGCGGATCGGGCCTTGGCAAGACGCATCTGATGCACGCCATCGCCTGGATGCGCCGCGAGCGCGAACCGGACAAGCAGGTGATCTATCTCTCGGCCGAGCAGTTCATGTACCGTTTCGTGCGAGCGCTGCGCTTTCGCGACACCATCGGGTTCAAGCAGCTGTTCCGTTCGGTCGACGTGCTGATGGTCGACGACGTGCAGTTCATCGGCGGCAAGGAATCGACGCAGGAGGAATTCTTCCACACCTTCAATGCGCTGGTCGATCAGGGCAAGCAGATCGTCATCTCCGGCGACCGCTCGCCCGGCGAGATGGAAAGTCTCGAGGAGCGCATCCGCTCGCGCCTGCAATCGGGGCTGATGGTCGATCTGCATCCGACCACCTACGAGCTGCGGCTGGGCATCCTGCAATCCAAGCTCGATTCCTATCAGGCCGAACACGGCCCGATCGACATCGCGCCGGGGGTGCTGGAATTCCTCGCCCACCGCATCACCACCAATGTGCGCGAGCTGGAGGGTGCGCTCAACCGGCTGACGGCCCTGTTCACCCTGGTCGGGCGGCGCATCAATCTGGAGATGGCCACAGAAAACCTTGCCGACATCCTGCGCAGCTGCGACCGCAAGGTCACCATCGACGAGATCATCCGCAAGGTGGCCGAGCATTACAACCTGCGGACCAACGACCTGCTCTCGGCACGCCGCACCCGCTCGCTGGCCCGGCCGCGGCAGATCGGCATGTATCTGGCCAAGCAGCTCACCCCGAAATCGCTGCCCGAGATCGCCCGACGCTTCAACAAGAAGGACCACACCACGGTGATCTATGCCGTCAACCGCATCGACGAGCTGCGCCAGACCGATTCCCAGCTCGCCGACGACATCGAGCTCTTGCGCCGCATGCTGGAGGGCTGAGACACAGCTTGCGATTGACCTCGCCCGGCGATGCGATAGTGTCGCTTCCCCGCCCGGATGCGGGGTGCGGCATCGGACAGGGGTGGGCATGAAGGTCGGCATCGAGCGCAGCGCACTTTTGAGGGCGATGAACCGGGCGCAGGGTGTGGTCGAGCGCCGCACCACCATCCCGATCCTGTCCAACGTGCTGATCGAGGCGGAGGGCGACAGCCTGTCCTTCCGTGCCACCGATCTCGACCTCGAACTGCTCGACCGGGTCCCGGCGGTGGTCGAGGCGCCCGGCGCGGTGACGGTGGGGGCGCACACGCTCTACGAGATCGTGCGCAAGCTGCCCGAGGGCGCGCAGGTCTCGATCCGCGACGACCCCGCCAACAGCCGCATGGAGGTGCGGGCGGGGCGGTCGCATTTCTCGCTCGCCACCCTGCCGCGCGAGGACTTCCCGATCATGGCTTCCTCGGAATACGGCTGCAGCTACACCATCGAGACCCCGGTGCTGCGGCGGCTGTTCGACAAGGTGAAATTCGCCATCTCCACCGAGGAGACGCGCTACTATCTCAACGGCGTCTATCTGCATGTGGCCGAGGGGGGAAACGGCAAGGTGCTGCGCTGCGTGGCCACCGACGGGCACCGTCTGGCCCGGGTGGATGCGCCCTTGCCGGAGGGGGCCGAGAATGCCCCGGGCGTCATCGTGCCGCGCAAGACGGTGGGCGAGCTGCGCAAGCTCCTGGAGGACGACGAGACCACCATCGCGGTGTCGGTGTCCGAGACCAAGATCCGCTTTGCCACGCCGGAGGTGACGCTGACCTCGAAGGTCATCGACGGCACTTTCCCCGATTATTCCCGCGTGATCCCGCAGGCCAATCCGCGCAAGCTGATCGTCGATGCCGCCGAGTTCGCCCGCGCCGTCGACCGCGTCTCGACCGTCTCGTCGGAGCGTTCGCGCGCGGTGAAGCTGGCGCTGGAGGAAGACCGGCTGACGCTGTCGGTCAACGCCCCGGACAGCGGCGCGGCGGAGGAGGAGCTGGCGGTGGCCTATGACGACGAGCCGCTGGAGATCGGCTTCAACGCCAAGTACCTTCTGGAAATCGCCAGCCAGATCGACCGGGAAAACGCGGTGTTCATGTTCAACACCATGAACGATCCCACGCTGGTGCGCGAAGGCGATGACGAAAGCGCGGTCTATGTCGTCATGCCGATGCGGGTCTGAGGCGGCGCGGGCCGCCCCTGCCCCGCGGTGAGCCGGGTCGAAACGCTTTCGCTCAGCCATTTCCGGTCGCATCTGTCGAGCGTGCTGGCGCCCGCGGGGCGCTCGGTGGTGCTCTACGGCCCC
>RFIR01000043.1 GCA_003695135.1 Alphaproteobacteria bacterium
GCTTCTGGGCGCGGAGTCCTTCGTCAACGGCGTCGCCTCCTGCCTGTCGCATCTTCAGGATGCCGGGCTTTCCAATGTCCGCATCCATTTCGGCGATGCGCGCGATCTTCTGGAGGTGCTGCCGCCGGCCGCCATCGACCGGGCCTTCCTGCTCTATCCCGACCCGTGGCCCAAGGCCCGCCATATCAAGCGGCGCTTCGTCAATCCGGAAGGCATGGATCTGCTGGCCCGCACCCTGAAGCCCGGCGCGCGGTTCCATCTGGCCACCGACATCGCCGATTACGCCGAGCACAGCATCGCCCTCATGGACAGGCGGCGGGATTTCGCCCGCCTCGATCACCCCGTCGATGCGCCCTGGCCGGGCTGGATCCGCACCCGCTACGAGGCCAAGGCGATCCGCGAGGGGCGCCGGCCCCATTACCTGATCTGGACCAAGCGCTGAGCTCGAATCCGGGTGATCTGAGGAGAACCATGCGAGACTGACTTGCAAACGGGAATGGTCACAGCGCATTTCACCCTGGCGGTCGGAGCTGCACGCGCATCAATGGATTGGGGGTGCTCCCGGCGATGCTGCACGGTCCGGGCCCCGCGTTGCGTTCCGGCGCCGCGAAATGCGGCGCCACGAGCGTTTTTCTCGTTTTCAATGTTGATTGGAAAATATTGATTGGGGAATTATTTTCAAAATACTTACGCACGCGCAGTACACATTGGCAGAAAACCTGTCTCGCCTGGGATGCCCCGCCGCGCCGGGGTTTCGCAGGGTCTCTTCTAGAGACCTCTGCAAAACTCAACCAACCAGACCCAAGCGTTCCGCGCGGGCGCCACGAAATTGTGGCGCCACGTGCGCTCTTCTTGTTTTAACTGTTGATTGATAAATATTGATTGCAAATTTATTTTCTAATTACTTTATACGCGCGCAGATTTGATTGGTTTGAAAACTGGACATTCAGGATGCCTGTCTACATCCGGGTTTTGCAGGGTCTCTTCCAATTATTTTACGTGTACGTAATCCTGATCTGTACAATACCATGCAGCTTCGCGATACCTGCTTGCCATCAGCTTCTGGACCAAACATTCCCTGTCTTTTGCGCGAGTGCATTCTGCTAGAAATCAGGAACCCGCAGCGCGGTGGAGTGTGACACCGGTTCCTTGATCAGCTGCCGTCAGTTGCCCCGGCGCGCATGCATTGCCCGGCGATCCGAATTCGCTCGTTCGGCAATGGCGGAATCGCCTGTGTGAAACAATCCGATGCCGTCCCGGCCTCGGTGGACGACCCCTGCCCCCTCCGCTATCAGGGGCGGGATGCGCATCAGCCCCGAATCGATCCCCATGCCCCAGCCGACCACCGCACAGCCGCTCACCGCGCACCGCGCCGGCCCGCTGCGCGGGACCATCCGCGTGCCGGGCGACAAGTCGATCAGCCACCGCGCGCTGATCCTCGGCGCGCTGAGCGTGGGCGAGACGCGGATTTCCGGCCTGCTGGAAGGCGAGGACGTGCTGAACACCGCTGCCGCGATGCGTGCCTTCGGGGCGGAGGTGGTCCGCGAGGAGACCGGCGACTGGGCGGTGCATGGCGTCGGCGTCGGCGGGTTTTCCGAACCCGATGACGTCATCGACTGCGGCAATTCCGGCACCGGGGTGCGGCTGATCATGGGAGCGATGGCGACGACGCCGATCACCGCCACCTTTACCGGCGATGCCTCGCTGCGCGCCCGCCCGATGGGGCGGGTGAGCGCGCCGCTGGCGCTGTTCGGGGCCGAGGCGCATGGCCGTTCGGGCGGGCGGCTGCCGCTGACGCTGACCGGCGCCGCCCAACCGATGCCGGCGCAATATGCGGTGCCGGTACCCTCGGCGCAGGTGAAATCGGCGCTCCTGCTCGCCGCACTCAACGCACCGGGGGTGAGCGAGATCACCGAGGCGGTCGCCACCCGCGACCACACCGAACGCATGCTGGCAGGCTTCGGGGCGGAGGTCGCGGTGGAGGAGGACGGCCCTGCCCGCATCATCCGTGTGCGTGGCGAGGTCGAATTGCGGCCCGTGACGCTGACCGTGCCGGGCGATCCGTCCTCGGCCGCCTTCCCCATCTGCGCCGCGCTGATGGTGGAAGGCTCGGAGGTCACCGTCACCGGGGTCGGCCTCAACCCCACCCGCGCCGGGCTCTACGTGACGCTGCGCGAGATGGGCGCCGATCTGGCCTTCCTGAACCAGCGCGAGGAGGGCGGCGAGCCGGTGGCCGACATCCGCGCCCGCTTCTCGGCGCTGAAGGGCGTGGAGGTGCCGCCCGAACGCGCCGCCTCGATGATCGACGAGTTTCCCATCCTCGCGGCGCTGGCTGCGTCGGCGGAGGGCCGGACCGTGATGCGGGGCGTGAAAGAGCTGCGGGTCAAGGAGAGCGACCGGATCGCGGCGATGGCCAGCGGGCTGCGCGCCTGTGGCGTGGAGGTCGCGGAGGAAGAGGACATGCTGGCGGTGGATGGCCGCGGTGCGGACGGCGTGCCGGGCGGCGGGCGGGTCGCGACCCATCTCGACCACAGGATCGCGATGTCGTTCCTCTGTCTCGGACTCGCCGCGCGCCGGCCGGTGACCGTCGATGACGCGGCCCCGATCGCCACCAGCTTTCCGAACTTTCCGGCCCTGATGGAAGGGCTGGGCGCAGCGTTCCGGCGGGAGAACGGATGAGCCGCCCCCGCCTGTTGTTCTGGGCGTTGGTTCTCGCCACCGGCGCGGTCTATCTGGCGATGGTGCTGTGGTCGCTGCCACGGATCACCGAGGCCACGGGCGGGCTGATGCCGTTCGATCTGCGCCCGACCGGATACTCGCTGGCCGAGGCGCGGGCCTTTCTCGCCGCACTCGATCCCGCCACCACCCGGTTCTATCTCGATGTCCAGCACTCGCTCGACCTGATCTTTCCCGCTCTTCTCGGCGCCACGCTGATCCTCGCCTTCATCGCGCTGGCGCCCGCGCGGCTGAAGCTGCCGCTGGCGCTCATCGTCACGGTGGAGACGCTGAGCGAC
>RFIR01000339.1 GCA_003695135.1 Alphaproteobacteria bacterium
CGCTGGAAAGCGACCCAGGCCGTCGCAGCGGAGCGCCGGAAGCGAAAGGCTCACACCAAACCGGTCGAACCTTCCAGTGCGGAGGGTGCACTAATGAGCCGACACGGGCATGCGCCCGTTCGGCCGCTCACTCGAACACATGGCGTTCACGGCCTCGCCCCCACAGGCGGGCGCATGCCCTGCCCGCGCGGTCGCACGCCCTTGCGTTGAAACCAAGATTCGACCGGAATGATCGTGACAAGCTCTCACCGGGTTGGGGGCAAGATCGGATCGCAGTGGTGCCACTCGCCTGCCCCGCAACCGCGCATACCAAAGCTCAATGACAAGAACCTCCTCCGCCCGGGCGTTAGCCCGGGCAGCGCCCGCCCGCCCCCCAGGCGGGCGCTTCGCGCCGCCTCGGGCGGGCGCTGCCCTCAACGCTTCGAAGACTGCCGTCGGACCGGGCCCGTCCGCATCGGAGAAATCAACAGGGCGTGAGTCGAACTCATGAGCCCTGGCATCAATCCAGATCGGGCAGCTCGACGCGGACGATGATCCGCGAATACCACGCAGCGACATTGGCGATGTCGGCATCGGAAAGCCCGCTGGCGATGATCGACATCTGCTCGTGCCTGCGCCGCCCGTCGCGGAACGCCTTGAGCTGTGCGACGACATAGGCCGCGTTCTCGCCGGCCAGATTCGGCGCCATCGGATTGACCGCCAGCCCGTCGAGCCCGTGGCACACCGCGCAGCGGGTGCGGGCGAGATCGCGGCCGGCCGCGGCATCGGCGGCGCGGGCGGGAAGGGCGGGCAGGGCCGCGGCGAGAACCGCGGCCCCGAGGATGACGCTACTTCTCATAGCTGATGCGATAGATGACGCCGGCGAAATCGTCGGAGACCAGCAGCGAGCCGTCGGGCAGCTCGTCGATGCTGACCGGCCGCCCCACCGCGGCGCCGTCCTTCAGCCAGCCATCGGCGAACACCTCCTTGCCGGTGGGGTTGCCGGCATCGTCGAAGCGGATGCGCATGATGCGATAGCCCACCGGCTCGCTGCGGTTCCACGAGCCGTGCTGGGCGACGAAGGCGTCGTTCCTGTACTCGGCCGGGAACATGTCGCCGCGATAGAAGTGGATGCCGAGATTGGCGGTATGGGCCTGGAACTCGATCTCGGGCGCGATCACCGGCACCGGCGGGGTCTTGTCCTCATAGCCGGGCAGCTTCACCGTGCCGACGAAATAGGGGAAGCCGTAATGGCCGCCGATCTCGACGACGCGGTTGAGCTCGTCGGGCGGCACGTCGTCGCCCATGCCGTCGGCGCCGTTGTCGGTGAACCACAGCTCGCCGGTCACCGGGTGCCAGTCGAAACCCACCGAGTTGCGCACCCCGTCGGCCACCACCTCGACATCCGAGCCGTCATTGTTCATGCGGATGATCTTGCCGGTATTCTCCTTCAGATCGCAGATGTTGCAGGGCGCGCCGAGCGCGACATAGAGCTTGCCGTCCGGCCCGTGCCGGATATAGCGCCAGCCATGCAGGAAGCCGTTGTCGATGCCGTCGAGGATGGTGACCAGCGGGTCGATCGGCAGCGCGGTGTCGAATTCCGCCGGTACCGGCCAGTAGGCGATGCGGTCCTGCATGCCGACATAGAGGATGGACTGGTAGACCGACACGCCGTTGGGCACGTTCAGCCCGTTGACGCGCTCGCGCACCTCGTCGGCCACGCCGTCGCGGTTGGTGTCGACCATCGAGTAGATGTAGCCGTGGCGCGAGCCGACGAACACCACCCCGTTCGGCCTCGCAACCGTTATCGAACGTGCCTTGGGCATCTCGGCGAAGATCGAGATCCTGAAGCCCGGCGGCAGGTTGATGCGGTCGAGAATTGCGTCGTATTCGCCCGCCTGCGCGGTTGCGGCGGTGATGGCCACCAGCCCCGCTGCGATTAAGCCTCTCATCTTCTTCTCCCCTGTGCCGGTTGTTCCCTCGGCGCCCGGCGTCTCTTCTGCTCCGGAAAGGTCTCCGGAAACATGAAGGTTAGAACGGGGATCGCCGGCCTGTCCAGAGCCCGGATCGCCCGCCCGGGGAGCGAAGCGAACCGGGCATGCGCCCGTTCGGCCGCTCACTCGAACGCATGGCGTTCGCGGCCTCACCCCCACAGCGGGCGCATTCGCGCCCACCCGGGCGGTCGCACGCCCTTGCGGCGCGGCCAATGGTGAATCGGGGGAATCGCGATATGCCCTTTAACGAGGATCGCCCGCCTGTCCAGAGACCGGCTCAGCCGGTGGTGAAACGGTTGTCGCGCGGAAAGCCGCGCGGGGCCATGCGCCCGGCGCCGCCGCGCCGGCCCAGCCATTCGGAAAGGTCGGGCTCGCGCCGGGTGCGCCCGCCGCTGTCGGACCAGCTGATGCCGCCGGCAAGCGTGACCGGCAGCGCATCGGCCAGCCCGCCATCGCGATACTTCTGCAGCCTGACCCCCTTGCCGCGGCTCATCTCCGGCAGTTCGGCGAGCGAGAAGACCAGCATCTTGCGATTCTCGCCCACCACGGCGAGGTGATCGCCGTCAAGCCGGCGGCAGACCTTCAGCGCCGCGCCCCTGGCGGGGTTCATCACCGCCTTGCCGGCGCGGGTCTGGGCGACGACATCGGCCTCGCTCACGATGAAGCCGTTGCCGTCGGAGGAGGCCAGCAGCAGCTTCGCCTCCGGCCTGTGCACGAACAGCGCCACCAGTTCGGCCTCGTTGGGCAGATCGACCATCAGCCGCACCGGCTCGCCCATGCCGCGCCCGCCCGGCAGCCGGTCGCAGGCCAGCGTGTAGAACCGCCCGGTGGAGGCGGCGAGGATCAGCCGGTCGGTGCTCTCGGCATGGAAGATGAAGCGCGCCGCATCGCCATCCTTGAACTTGAACCCGGTCTCGGGCGGCAGATGGCCCTTCATCGCCCGGATCCAGCCCATGGCCGAGCAGACCACGGTGATCGGCTCGCGTTCGACCAGCGTCTCGGCCAGCGCCTCCACCACCTCCGGCGCCGCGGCGAAGGCCGAACGCCGCCCGCCGGCGGGATAGCCGGGTTTCGCCTTCAGCGCGCTCAGCGCCTCCGGCGACAGCGCCCCGCGTAATCCCTTCGGTGCGCCGAACCGCTTGCCGATTTCCCGGATCTCGTCGGCGATCCGCGCCCATTGCAGCGCTTGCGAGGCGCTGAGCCCGCGCAGCTCCTCCTGCTCGGCCAGCAGGCGGTCGCGCTCGGCCCTCAGCTCGATCTCCTCCAGCTTGCGCAGGGCGCGCAGCCGCATGTTAAGGATCGCCTCGGCCTGGGTATCGCTGAGGCCGAATTCGGCCATCATCACCTGCTTGGGGTGATCCTCGTGGCGGATGATGGCGATCACGCGGTCGAGGTTGAGGAAGGCGATCATGTAGCCTTCCAGCACCTCCAGCCGTGCCGCGATCTTCTCCAGCCGGTGGGCGGTGCGGCGCAACAGCACCTCGCGGCGATGGTCGAGCCAGGCGCGCAACAGTTCGATCAGCCCGCAGAGCTTCGGCGTGCGCCCGTCGATCAGCACGTTCATGTTGAGCGCAAAGCGCGATTCGAGATCGGTCAGGCGGAACAG
>RFIR01000340.1 GCA_003695135.1 Alphaproteobacteria bacterium
AGCTCAACCAGGCCGGCACCGTCAGCGAGGGCATCGCGACCTTCCGCGCCGCGCGAGATGCCGGCTGGGGGGCGGTGGTCTCGGCCCGGTCGGGCGAGACCGAGGACGTCTCCATCAGCCACCTCGCCACCGGGCTCGGCTGCGGACAGCTCAAGGTCGGCTCGTTCCAGCGTTCCGAGCGCATGGCGAAATGGAACGAATGCCTGCGCATCGCGGAGGTGCTGGGGCCGGAGGCCTTCGCCGCCGGCGCGCCGCTGCGGCGGACATGGTGGGGGCGGAAGGCGGGCGCGGGATGATCCCGCGCGCCGATTATACCCTCACGCCGCAGGCCGTCCCAGGACCAGATCGGACGCCTTCTCGCCGATCATGATCGCCGGGGCGTTGGTGTTGCCCGACACGATCTCGGGCATGATCGAGCAGTCGGCCACGCGCAGCCCGTCTACCCCGTGCACCTTCAGCTCGGCATCGACCACCGCCATCGGATCGGGCCCCATCTTGCAGGTGCCGGTAGGGTGATAGATCGACACGCTGTTGTTGCGCGCCCAGTCCAGCGTGCCCTCGTAGTCATCCATCGCCAGCGAGGCCGGCGGACGGAATTCCTCGGCGATCTTCGATTTCAGGGGCTCGTGCCGGGCGATGCGACGGGCGATGTTGACGCCGTCGACCAGCGTCCGGCAGTCGGTCTCGGTCGACAGATAGTGCGGGAAGATCTTGGGATAGCTTCGCGGGTCGGGACCGGCGAGCCGGATCTCGCCGCGGCTTTCGGGGCGCAGCTGGCAGACCGACATGGTGAAGGCCGAGAAGGGATGCACGCCCTCGCCGGGGCTGTCGGCGCTCCATGGCTGGACGTGGAACTGGATGTCCGGTGTCGCCACATCGGGCCGTGTCTTCATGAAGCCGACGCCGAGGCTGGCGGCCATCGTCATCGGCCCGTCGCGGAACAGCGCATAGCGCAGCGCGATGCCGGCCTGACGCCACAGGCTGCGCACCTCGTCGTTCAGCGTCGGCTCGTTGCACTTGAAGACCAGCCGCGCCTGCAGATGGTCCTGCAGGTTCCTGCCCACCCCTGGCAGATCGACCGCCGGATCGATGCCGTTGGCCCGCAGCTCGTCGGCCGGGCCGATGCCCGACAGCATCAGGATCTGCGGCGAGTTGATCGCGCCGCCCGAGAGGATCACCTCGCGGTTCACCTTCACCAGCTGTTCGGCGCCCGAGGCATCGAGATAGCGCACCCCCGTCACCCGGCGCCCGTCGAGTTCCAACCGGCTGACAAGCGCGCGGGTGACGATGCGCAGGTTGGGCCGTTTGCGGGCCGGCTTGAGAAAGGCCACCGCGGCGCTGCAGCGCCAGCCATTGCGGGTGGTAAGCTGGAAATAGCCCACCCCCTCCTGCTTCGCGCCATTGTAGTCGGGGTTGAATGGGTAACCCGCCGCCTGCGCCGCCGCGACCCAGGCATCGACGATCGGCCGGCTCAGCCGCATGTCCGACACCGCCAGCGGCCCCTTGTCGCCATGCCATTCGTCGGCGCCGCGTTCGTTCGATTCCGAACGCCTGAACAGCGGCAGCACGTCCTCCCACCCCCAGCCGGGATTGCCCATCTGCCGCCAGCGGTCGTAATCCTCCGGCTGGCCGCGCACATAGAGCAGACCGTTGAGCGAGGACGAGCCCCCCAGCACCTTGCCGCGCGGCCAGTCGATGGCGCGGCCGTTGAGCCCGGGATCGGGCTCGGTGCGGTAGCACCAGTCCACCCTGGGGTTGTGCATGGTCTTGAAGTAGCCGACCGGGATGTGAATCCACGGGTTGCTGTCCGGGCCGCCAGCCTCCAGCAGCACAACGCGTGTGCCCGGATCGGCGCTCAGCCGGTTGGCCAGGACGCATCCCGCCGACCCAGCCCCGATGACGACGAAATCGGCCTCCATGGCACCCTCTCCCCTGCCGGTTGAAAAAAATACTAGGCAAAAGCCGCCTCACGTTCTACAGTTTTTGAGACAAAACGTCTCAATAATGCGCGAAATGGGAGGAACGCATGACTGCGCAGGACAAGCTCGGCCGGGTATCCCGGCGGGATTTCTTCAGGATATCAGGGACCTACGGGCTCAGCTCGACCCTGCTCGCCGCGGGTGCGGCAGGCGGGGTGCTGTCGGCGGCAGGGCTCGCCAAGGCGGCCGAGTCGACCTACACGAAACGATTCGCCAAGGAGCCCAGGTTTCAGCTGAAATTCGGCGCCGCCGGCTTCAACCCGCAGAACCTGCTGATCGAGCGCGCGGGCGCGCTGGAATTCGCCCGCGATCTGGAAGCGCGGACCGATGGCGAAATTCGCATCGAGTTCATCGGCAACAACCAGATCTGCGGCCAGCTTTCCTGCGTCGAGAAGACACAGCAGGGGATCACCGACATCTACGCGGCCTCGACCCAGAATTCGGCCGGCGGCGCGCCCTATCTCAACGTGCTCGACTATGCCTACATGTTCCCCAGCCGGGCAGCGCAGTACTATTTCTTCTATCATCCCGAGAGTCAGAAGATCCTGCGTGAGCCCTACGAGCGCATGCACGGGCTGAAATTCCTGTTCACCCATTGCGAGCTGCGCGGCATCCAGCTTGGCCTGGCCTGGCAGGACAAGCCGACGGTCACCAAGCTCGAGGAGCTGTTCGGGACCAAGAACCGGGTCACCGGCACCCAGCTCGGCCGCATCGCCATGCAGGCGCTCAACCTCAACCCGGTGCCGATCGCGTGGGAGGAGACGCTTGACGGTCTCAAGCAGGGCCTGATCGACGGGGCCGAGACCTGGGCCTCGGCGGTGGCCTATGCCAACATGAGCCCCGTCGTCAGCCAGTCGGTCGATCTGCGCTTCTTCTGCGGCACCGAGCACACCGCGATGTCGGCCAAGGTGTTCGACAGCCTCGGCGGCGAGCTGCAGGATGCGGTGATGGAATCGGCCTACTGGACGCAGGCCCATGTCCAGGCCGCCAACGAGGCGGCGCTGGTCAAGACCGTCGGCTTCTCCGAGCCGCAGCTTCCCGGCACCATCTTCGTGGAAAACAACGTGCGCGTCGCCTCGCTTTCCGACGCCGAGATTCGCAAGGCCGAGGAGATGTGCAGCCCCGAGTTCCAGCCGCAGCTGTGGGAGCAGTGGCGCGACCGGCTGAACAAGTGGGCCGGCGGCATCGACACCTACAAGGCGATCTACGACATCGCCCGCGAGATCCCCGCCGACATGAAGCCGGAGAACGTCGAACCGCGCCGGTGGTGGAAAGGCTGAGATTTTCAGGTCAGACTGAGGGCCGGCCCGGGGTACGGGCCGGCCTTTGATTTCGCGACCGCCGTAAAGAGCGGCGCAACGGGGAGGGAGTGATGAGCGTGCTCTCGGATATCGGCGACATCCTTTCGGCGCTGCTGGCCGCCGATCCGTGGATGCTGCGCCCCGCGATCCAGACCGATTCCGCCTGGGTGCTGGGCGTGATCGTGCTGGTGCTGGGCGGGCTGGCGATCCTGGGGCTCTACAAGCTGGTGCCGTTTCTGGACCGGCATCTGGAGCGCACGATCATGGTCTACAGCTATCTCGCCGTCGCCTTCATCATCTTCAAGGGCGTGATCGACCGCTTCGTCTTCAACGACCAGGCGGCGTGGTCGACCACGGTGCCGCCCTTGCTGTTCATGATCATGGCCTGGTTCGGGGCGGCCTACAACGTGCGGCTGCGCACCCATCTGAGCTTTTCGGAGTTCCGCATGATGATGCCAAGGGGCGGGCAGATGGCCTGCCTCGTGCTCGATGCGGTGCTGTGGCTGGGCTTTGCCCTGATCGTGCTGGTGACCACGTCGCGCCTGACGGTGCTGTCGGCCTCGAACTTTCAGATCGTGCTGGGCACCGACGACGTGATGCAGTGGTGGTTCCTGATCACCGTGCCGATCTCGTTCCTGATGATGGCCGCGCGCATCATCGAGAACCTCATCGAGGACATCCGCAACTGGCGCCGCGGGACAACGCTGATCCGCCAGACGGTGATCGGGGGGGACTGAGATGGACGATTCGAGCTGGATCACGCTCATCTCGATCGGCGTCATGCTGCTGTTCATGCTGGGCGTGCCGGTGCTGCTGGTCATCGCCTACTGGGTGATCGGCTGCTCCTTCGTGCTGGGGCTCACGCTCGACAACATGGGCGCAGAGCTGATGAACGTGTTCAACAAGGGCTTCGCGCTGCTGGCGATGCCGCTCTTCATCCTTACCGGCGATCTGATCAACAAGTCGGGCATCGCCCGACGATTGAGCGATTTTGCCTATTCCTGCCTGGGCTGGGTGCGCGGCGGGCTGGCCATGGCCTCGCTGGGCGCCTGCGGGCTGTTCGCGGCGATCTCCGGCTCCAACTCGGCCACCACCGCCACCATCGGCTCGATGCTGCATCCCGAGATGGTCAAGGGCGGCTATGACGAGCGCTTCTCGGCCGCCACCGCCGCGGCCGGCGGCACGGTCGGCATCATCATCCCGCCCTCGATCATCTTCATCGTCTACGGGTTCCTGCTGAACCTGCCGATTTCCGACCTGTTCGTCGCCGGCATCCTGCCCGGCGCGCTGATGGTAATCGGCATGCAGATCGCCTGCTGGATCGTCTGCCGCAGGAACGGCTGGGGCCATCTGATCCGGCTGCAGCTCGACCGGGTGCTCAAGACCGCGCTGGGCGGCTGGCTCGGTTTTCTTGCCATCCTGCTGGTGCTGTGGGGCATCTATACCGGCAAGTTCTCGCCCACCGAGGCGGCCGGCGTCACCGTCGGCTTCTGTGTTCTGGCCGGGCTGGTCAGCTACCCGCTCAACAGGCTCTTCGGCCACGGCCCGGATTACGGCTGGGAGCGCAAGGGCTATGGCGAGATGCTGGTGGTCGAGGGGTTCCGCATCCGCGACATCCCCTCGGTGGTCGCCCGCTCCGCCGAGATCACCGGCATCCTCGCGCCGCTGATCGCGATCTCGGTGGTGATGCAGCAGATCCTCTCGCTTCTCGGCGCGCAGGAGGTGATCGGCGGGGTTGTCACCTCGATGGGCGGTTATCACGCAGTGCTGTTCACGGCGATGACCATCGTCTTTATCACCGGCATGTTGCTGGAAAGCCTGCCGGTCACCATCATCCTCGCCCCGATCCTGGCGCCGATCGCTGCCGGGGTTGGCGTCGACCCGATCCATTTCTCGGTCATCTTCCTGGTCGGGGCCTCGATCGGCTTCATCACGCCCCCCTACGGGCTCAATCTCTATGTCGCCTCGGGCGTGACCGGCGTGCCCTATTTCCGGCTGCTGAAATACACCGTCCCCTATCTGATCGCCCTTGTCGGGGTTTGGGTGCTGGTGTCGCTGACACCACAGCTGGCGCTGGTCCTGCTGCCGGGCCGCTAGGGAACGGGTGGATGCCCGAGGATGGAGCGACGCGGGACAGGGATACGATCCCGACCAACCTGCGCCTGCTCTACATCCTTGAGGAAGTCGCCCGCGCCGGCAGCCCGGTAACCCCCACGGCGCTCGCCGAGGCGACGGGCCTGCACCGGACCACCACACACCGTCTGCTGGCGACGGCCGAGCAGGAGGGCTTTCTGCAGCGCCACGTCGATGGCCGCTCCTACGCCCCCGGAAGGCGACTGCGGCAGCTGGCCGGCAACACGCTGTCCTCGCAGCGGATCCGGACCGAGCGGCTGGCGATCATGGAGGCGCTGGCCGAGGAGGTCGGCGAGACCTGCAACCTCGCCGCGCCGGGCAGTCACGGCATGATCTATCTCGACCGGGTCGAGACCCACTGGCCGCTGCGCATCCAGCTTCCCATCGGCACCCAGGTGCCGTTTCATTGCACCGCCAGCGGCAAGATGTATCTCTCCGCGCTGCGGGCCGACCGGCTCGATCGGCTGCTGGCGCGACTGGCGCTCGACCGGCAGACGCCGCGGACCATCACCGATCGTCGGGCGCTGCGCGCGGAACTGGCGCGCACCCGGGCGCGGGGCTACTCGACCGATGACGAGGAATTCATGGAAGGCATGGCGGCGGTGGCGGTGGCCGTTCGCGATTCCGAGGGCCGGCTGCTGAGCACCCTGTCGATCCATGCCCCGCTTCAGCGCCACAGCATCGACAGCCTGGTCGGGCAGCTGCCGCGGCTGCACGAGGCGGCCGCGCGGCTGGAAGAGCTGTTGACGAACTGATCGGCGAGCGCGGTCCGGGGCCGCTACCGCTCGACCTTCAGGCCGCTCGGCACCCGCTCGGGCCGGCCGAGCCGCCCCTTGACCGACGCCGTACCGGTCAGCGCCTTGAGAAAGGCGACGAGATCGGCAATCTCGGCATCGGACAGCCTTCGCGGGGTGATGTCGAGCCGGGCGGTGAACCGCGCCTGCTCCAGCCTGTCGTCAAGGCTCAGGAAATCGGTCGCCGCCAGCCACGGCACGTCCGGCAGCACCGCCATCTGCGGCGTCCAGGCCTGCAGCGAGCCGCGCGGGTCGAGATGGTGGCGGATGATCCCCTCAAGCGTCGCATAGGCGCCGTCATGGCCGTAAGGCGCGGTCAGCGCGACATTGCGCAGGCTGGGGGTGCGGAAGCGATAGGCATCCTCGAGCCGGTCGCTCGCCCCCATGCGGCCGACATCGCGCGCGACGGGGTCGAAGGGACGGGTGCGGCCGGGGCCGAATTGCGGCAGCATCAGCGCGTGGAATTCATGATCGGTAAAGAGCTTGCCGCCATGGCATTCCGCGCAACCCGCCTTGCCGTAGAAAAGCTTCAGCCCGCGAAGCTGGGTGGCGTCCAGCGCAGTGTCGTCGCCGGCGAGCCAGGCATCGAACGGGCTGTCGTAACTCTGGAACTCCAGCCCCTCGAAGGCGGCGATGGCGTTGGCGATGTGCACGATGGTGATGTCGGGCGCGGCCTGAACGTCGTCGAAGGCGGCGACGAACATGCGCGCATACTCCGGGATCGCCCGCACCCGCCGGGCCAAGATCGGCCAGACCTTGTCGATGCGGTCATGGGCGGCGCCGGCGACCTCGTTCTCGCGCGGATCGCCTGCCATCTCGAACTGGGCGGTGAGCGGGAACAGCGCCTGCACCGCCAGCAGCGACTGCAGCCCGCCCGGCAGCCATTCCTGCGCCGGGGTGTCGAAGCCGTTGCCGTAGATGTCCGAGCGGCTGACGCGGCCGTCGAGGAACATGAAGCGGACCTCGCGCGCGCCGAGATTCCACAGGGCCGGCGCGTTGCGCGGGATGCGCTTGCGGATGCGTGTCCTGCCCTCGCCCGGCCTGCGCCGCGGCCCGAGGCCGAGCCCGCCCTCGCCGATGCCCAGCGACAGCCCGTCGGAGGTGCCGAATTCGGGGTGATGGCAGGTCGCGCAGGCGATGTTGCGGTTGCCCGACAGGATGGGGTCGAAGAACAGCAGCTGGCCGATCCTGGCCCATTGCGGGTTGAATTCGATGAAATCCGATGCTTGCAATGGCGCCGGCAGCCCGGCGGGCCGGGTCTCGGCCGGGGCCGGGGCCGGCGGGGCCACCAGCAGGAAAAGGCAAAGGAACACAACATGTTGCGGACGCATCTTCGACCTCTGGTGCTGGCGGTCTGGCTTGCGCTCGGCCCGGGGCTGGCACTGGCCGAGATCGAGACGGCGCGCGATCTGATGGATGCGGGCGAGTACGCCGCGGCGATGGCCGAGCTTCTGCCCGCGGCCAGATCCGGCAATGCCGAGGCCGAAGAACTGATCGGGGTGATGTATGCGATGGGCCTTGGCGTGGCGCGCGACGATGTGCGCGCCTTCGAATGGTATCTGCGCGCGGCGATGAAGGGCCATCCCGGCGCTCAGTCCGGCGTGGGCTGGTATTACGAGGTCGGCCGCGGCATGCCGGCCCCCGACCTGGTGCGCGCCTATACCTGGTATGTGTTGTCTGCCATCGGCGGCGATCCCGACGCGGCGATCAGCCAGGAGGAGGTGGTCAAGAAGATGACGGCGGATCAGATCGAAAAGGCGCATCTCTTGATCGACGATTACCGCAGCTGGCTCTACCCGTTCCGCTGAGGGGCGGGGCCAATCTCCCGCAACGGCCGGCGAAAGGCAATGCGCTTCGCCCGATCCGGCGGGCGGTTTCGACAGCCGCCGCCGGCTCGCGCACCGGAATTCGTTGAAGAGACAGCTGCGAAACTATTCAGGCCAGACCCGGTCGACGCGCCCGGGCGCCGCGAAATGCGGCGCCGGCGATGTCTATCCGTGATTTTCACTTATTTGGTAAATATTGATTGGGGAATTATTTTCTAATTACTTTACTTGTGCGTGATATTCATGAATGAAAATCAGGGCGAAGGAGAGACCAGCATTCGCGTCAGAGTTTCGCAGGGGTCTCTTCCAATTATTTTACTTGCACGCAGACTTGATCAATCGAAAATCTTATACATCCAGCTTTCCTGCATGTAACTGAGTTTTGCATGGGTCTCTTGTAGAAAAAGAGCCACCCGGCGCCTCCGCGCCCTTCCCGGCGATCTGCCGCCGGTCTCAGTTGTTCGCCGCCCCCTCGTTGATCCAGTGCCGGATGAGGCGGATGTAGCACTTCCGTAGCGGAGTGCCGTGATAGGGCATCCGGATCTTCGGGCTGGCCCGCCCCTCGAGCAGCACCACGAGATTGCTGAAGTGGGCCTTGCCCGGGATGACCACCGGTCCGAACTTCATGCCCTTCATCAGGCCATCATAGGTACGCAGATCGAGCCCGCTGGCCTCGTAGCCTCCACCGCCGGGCTGGTGGCACGCCACGCATGAGCGTTTCAGGACCGGCAGCACCTACTGCGAGAAACTGACCGGCTGTTCTGCGGCGGCCGGCGAGATCGGCTGCGGCATGCCGCCAGGGATCATTGCGGAGAGGGTGACAGGCAAAATGAGCGAATGGATTTTCATCGACTCGCCTCCCTTGTCACCATTCAGACAATCACTGGATGCCCGGCGCCGCATTGAGCCAAATCAACCGGGTCGCTGCGGAGAGGTGTCTGACCGGCACAATGAAAATGGGCGCCCGGCAGGGCGCCCACGAAATGCGTATGACGATGGTCTACTGGATGTCGCCCGCACGCACGGCGCCGACTTCCTTCTCCACCTCGGCCACGGTCGAGGTCAGCGCATCGAAGATCTCCTTGCCGCCCTCGATATTGGCCTTGAACCAGTCATAGACCGGCGCCGCGGCCTGCTTGAACTGGGCCTTCTCCTCCGGCGTCGGGACATAAATGTCGCCGCCGGCGGCCTTGAACGCCTCATAGGCCGCGATCGACTTGCGCTTGGGGCTGGCGAAGGTGGCCTGCTGCAGATGATAGAAGCCATCCACCACCACGGTGCGCAGATCCTCGGGCATGGACATGAACTTGTCGTTGTTCATGAACCACAGCGCGCCCATATAGGCATGCCCGTCCAGCGTGAGGTATTTCAGCCCGGCATCGGGAAACTTCATGTTCATGATGTCGGTGATGCCGTTCTTGGAGCCCTCGACCACCCCGGTCTGGAAGCTGGTGAACAGCTCCGGCCACGGGATCGGGGTCGGCGAGGCGCCCATCGCCTTGACCAGCTCCTGCGGCAGGTCGGCGACCACGGTGCGGATCTTCAGACCCTTCAGGTCGTCAGGCGTGCGCACCCGGTGCCTGGTGTTGGCAAAGTTGCGCCAGCCACCGGTATTGCCGATGGTCATCAGCCGGATGGCACCGCCGGACTTCTCGGCGACCATGCGCTGCATGGTGGTGACGAAGCCGCTGCCATTGGCCAGCGCCGCCTCGGCGATGCGGTCATCGGCCATCAGATAGGGCAGATCGAGCACCTGCACGAAGGGAAACAGCCCCGAAGTGCCGCCGGAGGTGGAGATGTAGATGTCCACCGTGCCGTCGGCCACGCCCTGCATGCACTCGGTGCCGTTGGCGCAAAGCTGGGTGCCGATGAACAGCTCCACCTCGATCGCGCCGTTGGAGGCCGATTCGACATAGGACTTGAAGACGATGAGGCCATCGTAATCCTCGTCGTTCTCGTTGGAGTTGGCCACCGCCCGCAGCGTGTAATCCGCCGCCGACGCCGCGACGGCCGATCCCGCCAGCATGGTCGCCATCATCAGCGACCTTGTGAGTGTTTTCAGCATGTTGGTCCTCCCGGTTGAAGTTGGATGCAAGGGCTCATTGGGCAAATCCCGTCAGGCGCGGGATGGTCATCGACAGGGCCGGAACATAGGTGATGAGAAAGATCACCAGCACCTCGACGGCCAGGAATGGCAGGATGGCGCGGCTGATCGTCTCCACCCGCTCGCCCGAGACCGAGGAGGCGACGAACAGCACCAGCCCCATCGGCGGCGTCGCCAGCCCCACGGTCAGGTTGACCGACATGATCACCGCGAAATGCACCGGGTGCACGCCGAGATCGGTGAAGATCGGCGCAAGGATGGGCCCGAGGATGATGATCGCCGGGCCGGCATCGAGAAACATTCCGACGATGAACAGGAGAATGTTGATCAGGAACAGGAGGATCAGCGGATTGTCCGACAGGCCGAGGATGATCGCCGCCAGCGTCTCGGGCGCGTGGGAAAGCGAGACCACGGTCTTGAAGCTGACCGCGGCGCCGACCAGCAGCAGAACCGTCCCCGCCCCGATGGCCGAGCGGCGCATCACGTCACCGAGATCGGCAAGCCGCATCGAGCGCAGCACCCCGAAGCTGACGATCAGCGCATAGGCGACCGCCACCGCCGCGGCCTCGGTGGGGGTGAAGACGCCGATCAGGATGCCGCCCAGGATGATGATCGGCGTCTGCAGGGGCGCGACGGCCTTCTTGCAGGCAATGCGGAAATCATGGCTGACGCGCTTGCGCCAGGCGAGGAGGATCAGATGCGCGACGACGAGGAACAGCGCGAAGAGCGGCCAGCCCAGCCCCTCGGCACCCGGAACCGCGCCGGCGATCACCACCATCAGCCCGGCAAGATCGACGCGCAGCAGCGCGAAGCTGACCCAGTATTCCGTCGGGCTGATCGTCGCCCCCTTCTTCACGATGCGCTCGGCCTTGGGCAGGTGATAGCGGTCGGCCAGCACGCGCACCATGCCCATCAGCCCCAGCCCCACCAGCAGCCCTGGCACGATGCCGGCGAGAAACAGCGCCGCCACCGATTCGCCCATGACATAGGCATAGATGATCATGATGCCCGAGGGCGGGATGATCGGCCCGATCACCGAGGAGGCGGCGGTCACCGCGGCGGCGAAGCGGCGGGTATAGCCCTGGCGCTCCATTGCCGGGATGAGCGTGGAGCCGAGCGCCGAGGTATCGGCGACGGCCGAGCCGGAAAGCCCCGCGAACAGGATCGAGCTGAGGATGTTGACATGCGCCAGCCCGCCGCGCAGGTGGCCCATGAAGGCCTGGCTGAATTCCACCAGCCGTTCGGTGATGCCGCCGCGATTCATGATCTCGCCGGCGAGCAGGAAGAAGGGCAGCGCCATCAGCGGAAAGCTGTCCATGCCGTTGTAGAGATTGCGGTAGAGCAGCGCGAGATCGCGCTCCTGCCCGTTCAGCCACAACAGGATGCCGGGCGCGGC
>RFIR01000341.1 GCA_003695135.1 Alphaproteobacteria bacterium
CTTGCCACCAGCTTTACGCTCACCTTCGCGGTGGGGTTGATCTGCTTCAGGTCGTAGATGAGCTGGGCGAGATCCTCGATCGAGTAGATGTCGTGATGCGGCGGCGGCGAGATCAGGGTCACCCCCGGCGTGGAGTGCCTCAGCCGCGCGATCAGCTCGGTGACCTTGAAGCCGGGCAGCTGCCCGCCCTCGCCGGGCTTGGCGCCCTGGGCCACCTTGATCTCCAGCTCGGCGCAGTGGTTGAGATATTCCGCCGTCACCCCGAAGCGGCCCGAGGCGACCTGCTTGATCTTGGCCGAGGGATTGTCGCCATTGGGTTCGGGGTGGAAATGCTTCGGATCCTCGCCGCCCTCGCCGGAATCGGATTTGGCGCCGATCCGGTTCATGGCGATGTTCAGCGTCTTGTGCGCCTCGGGGCTGAGCGCGCCGAGGCTCATGCCCGGGGTGACGAAGCGCTTGCGGATGGCGGTGATGCTCTCCACCTCCTCCAGCGGCACCGGCTTGCCCAGCGGCTTGAAGTCCAAGAGGTCTCGCAGATGGATCGGCGGCTGGGCGCGCATCGCCTCGGAATACTTCTTCCACAGCCCGTATTCGCCGCGCGCGCAGGCGGTCTGCATCATGTGCATGGTCTGCGCGCCCCAGGCATGGATCTCGCCCGAGCGGCGCGCCTTGTAGAGCCCGCCGACCGGCAGCATCTCGGCATCCGAGCGCCAGGCCCGGGCGTGGATGTCGGCCGCCTTCTTGTGGATGCCGGAGATGCCGATGCCGGAGATGCGGCTGTGCATGCCGGGGAAGAACTCGGCCACCAGCGCACGGGAAAGCCCCAGCGCCTCGAAATTCAGCCCGCCGCGATAGGAGGAGATGACCGAGATCCCCATCTTGGACATGATCTTCAGCAGACCCTGATTGATCGCCTCGCGATAGCGCTCCATCGCCTCGCGCAGCGGCATGTCCAGCAGCCCGCGCCGGATGCGGTCGGCCAGCGTGTCCTGGGCCAGATAGGGATTGACCGTGGTCGCACCGCAGCCGATCAGCACCGCGAAATAATGGCTGTCGAGGCATTCGGCGCTGCGCACGGTGATCGAGCAATAGGTCCGCAGCCCCTTTTCCACCAGCCAGCTGTGCACCGCCGAGGTCGCCAGGATCATCGGCAGCGCGATGCGCTCGGGACCCTGGGCGAGATCCTGCAGCACGATATGCGCCGCGCCCGCGCGCACCGCCTCCTCGGCCTCGCGCCGGATACGCGTGAGCGCCGCGCGCATCTCGCCCGCGTCCGAGCCGGCGGGATAGGTGCAGTCGATGGTCTGGGCCAGTTCGCCGAAATAGGCCTTCATCTCCTTGTACTCGCCATTGGTCACGAACGGGCTTTCCAGCGACAGGATCTCGGTCTGGCTGACATCCTGGTCGAGCACGTTCTTGAGATTGGCGAAGCGGGTCTTGAGGCTCATCACCCGGTATTCGCGCAGCGGGTCGATGGGCGGGTTGGTGACCTGGCTGAAGTTCTGGCGGAAGTAGTGGCTCAGCGGCCGGTAGCGGTCCGACAGCACCGCGGCGGGCGTGTCGTCTCCCATCGAGCCGATGACCTCCTTGGCGTCCTCGGCCATCGGCGCGAGGATCATCTCGACCTCCTCCAGCGAGTAGCCGGCCGCGATCTGGCGCGCGCGCAGCTCCGCCCCGTCATGCAGCGCCGGCTCCTTGTCGGGGGTGATGAGACGGTCGAGCTCGGTGATCTTCTGCACCCATTCACCGAAGGGCTGCAGGGCCGAAAGCTCGTCCTTGATCTCGACATCGTGCATCAGGATGCCGCGCTGCATGTCGACCGCGATCATCTGCCCCGGTCCCAGCGCGCCCTTCTCGCGGATCTCGGCCTCCTCGATCGGCACCATGCCGGTCTCCGAGCCCGCGATCAGCAGCCCGTCCGCGGTGACGAGATAGCGCAAGGGTCTCAGCCCGTTGCGGTCCATACCGGCGCAGACCCAGCGCCCGTCGGTCATCGCCAGCGCGGCCGGGCCGTCCCAGGGCTCCATCACGCTGTTGCAATAGGCATACATGTCGCGCCAGGCCTGCGGCATTGCCGTGGCCGCATGCGACCACGCCTCGGGCACCAGCATGGTCTTGGCCATCGGCGCCGAGCGGCCGGCACGCACCAGCACCTCGAACACCGAATCGAGCGCGGCGCTGTCCGACGAGCCCTCCGGCACGATCGGCTTGATCTCCTCGGCCAGCTCGCCGAAGGCGCCGCTGGCCATGCGGATCTCGTGGCTGCGCATCCAGTTGAGATTGCCCTTCAGCGTGTTGATCTCGCCGTTATGGGCCAGCATGCGGAAGGGCTGGGCCAGCCACCATTGCGGGAAGGTGTTGGTGGAATAGCGCTGGTGATAGATGGCGAAGGCGGAGGCGAAGCGTTCGTCCTGCAGGTCGGGATAGAAGGCGGCGACCTGTTCGGCCAGCATCATGCCCTTGTAGATCACCGAGCGGCAGGACATCGAGGCGATGTAGAGATCCTTCATCGCCAGCGCCTGCTTCTCGATGCGGCGGCGGATGACATAGAGCTCGCGCTCGAAGGTTTCCTCGTCGACCCCCTTGGTGTTGGAGATCAGGATCTGCTCGATCTCCGGCCGGGTGGCATTGGCCTTCTCGCCAAGGCAGGAGACATCGACCGGCACGTGCCGCCAGCCATAGATGGCATAGCCCTGGCGCAGGATCTCGGTCTCGATGATGGTCCGGCACGCCTCCTGCGCGCCGAAATCGGTGCGCGGCAGGAACACCATGCCCACGGCCAGCAGCGTGTCATGCGGCTCGTGCCCGGTGCGCCGGATCTGGTCGGCGAAGAAATCGAACGGGATCTGCACATGGATGCCCGCCCCGTCGCCGGTCTTGCCATCGGCATCCACCGCGCCGCGATGCCACAGCGCCTTCAGCGCGGTGATGCCGTGCTCGACCACCTCGCGCCGCGGCTTGCCGTCGATGGCGACCACCAGCCCCACGCCGCAGGCATCGTGTTCGGTGTCGGGCAGATAGAGGCCGGTCCCGGCCAGTTTCGCGCGCCTCTCCGCTTCGTCCCTCACCCAGGCGGCATCCTGTCGTGTCATCATGCATCTCCCTCGACGTGGGGGGTCTTCGCCTCGTATTCGGCCCGCGTCGCGCGCGGGTGATCGCCGGCAAGCCGGATCGCGGCCATTGCCCGGTCGGTGTAGATCTCCGAGCGCAGCGGCCAGTCCCGCGCCGCGTCGAACAGCCCCGGCATCAGGTCATAGCCGCCATCGGGGCCCAGAGTGCGCATCCACAGATGCGAGCCGCATTCGGCGCAGAAGGCCCGCTCGGCGAATGCGCTGGAGTGATGGCGCTTCACCGGCCCGGTGACCGTCACCGCATCGCGCGCGGCCTCGAAGCACAGGAACAGCCCGCCCGACCAGCGCTGGCACATCCGGCAATGGCAGGCGCCGATCCGCGGATCATGCCCGCCCTCGACACGGATCTCCACCGCGCCGCACAGGCAGGCCCCGCTGACATGCCCGCCGCTCACGACGCCATCTCCCGTCTGCGCGCCCGGGCCGTTTCAAGCAGGGCATCGACGTCCGATATGTCCCGCTTCAGGGCGGCGGCGATGAGGTCCTCCAGCACACCCTTTCTCATCAGCCGCCGCGCGATGTTGTGCGGCGCATTCCGGATCAGGTAGTGATGCATCCCGGGCAGGGAGGGAAAGCGCTCGACATGCGGGGTGTCGAATTCGTTGAGCCCATGGATGACCAGCGTGAAGGGGGATGCGGCCAGCCCGGGCTCGACGGTCGGCACGTCGAACGGGGCGTGAGGCGCGCGCATCTCCACCCGGCGCGGATCGGGCAGGACCGCATCGTCCGGCGAATAGCGCGGCGAAAACGCCACCACCCCGTCGAGCGGCATGTGCGCGGCGAGCATGATCGCGCCGTAGCCGCCCATGGAACTGCCGAAACTGACGATCTCCGTCGCTCCGATCGCGGCGGCCTCCGCCCTGACATGCCCGGCGATGCGGTCCGGCAGCGGCGCCTTTGCAAACCAGGAATTCTGCGGGTCGCCGAACACGATCAGGCTGTTGCGCGGGTCGGCGGTCAGTGCCTTGATGAAGGCGCCCCTGGTCTTGGGGCCGGATATTTCGCCGTGAACCGGCTTGAAGACGGCGACCAGCCGGTCGCCGCCGGTGCGCAGCCGATGAACGCTGAGGCGGTCGTCGATCTCGACCGGCTCCAGCGGCAATCGAATGTCCGTACTCATTCGTGCCCCCTTTCCGATTCCGACCTCATCCGGCCCTGCTCCGCATCCCCTGCTGCCCCGACACCCCCCTCCGCATCCCCTGCTGCCCCGACAC
>RFIR01000342.1 GCA_003695135.1 Alphaproteobacteria bacterium
GCCAGCCGCTGGATGCCCATCGCATCGCCCCCGAAGGCGCAGGGGGGATAGAAGGTGGTCAGAAAGGCGATGCGGAGCCCGCTCATCCCGTCATGAGACCGGCATCCGCCGGCGGCCGCGGCCGGTGCAGGGCGCGCTGCAGGGTGAAATGCACCAGCCCGACCACGCTCATGACGATCAGTGCCGCCAGCGCGCCGAGGTCACCGGCGGCGATGCCGGGATCGGCCCAGGACAGCACCGCCCCCGGCAGGAGCGTGATCCAGAAGATGGCGATCAGGCGAAACAGGCAGGTCCCGTTCATGGCTTTTCCTCGCACACGCGACGCTTCACATGCCCCCGGGTGCCCCCGCCCCGGTCCCGATCCGCGATTGAGCATAGGCGCAATCGGGAGAGATTTTGTGAAGGCAAGGCGGCAGGAATGGGGAGGGATGTGCGCCGGCGCACAGTTGCCACCCGACAACCGGCCGTATGGGCGGAATCGCTCCGGCGGCAACGGCTATTCCTGTCGCTGCATCCAGAAGATGGGTGGCCACCCAACTGCCTGATCAAGAGGCACAGCGGCATCAACCTGGATCACGTCGACAGGATTGCCTTGCCTGTAAAGCGCATAGCGGATGACATAGGTTCTGGATATTGTACGCGTACTTACTTGGGGAGTGTAAATAAAAAGACGAAAATGCCGGTCATCGGTGCCCAAGACGGCATCCTGTACTGCGTTTGCTTCGATGGATGACTGGATCAAGTTCACATCTTCTTCCGGAAGGAGATCTCGATCTACATAGCCGATATCGACAAGACGGAACTCTGGCGCCGGATAGCAAAGGTCGCAAAGATCAAAAAGCACCTCCATCTCGGCCATGCTTCCCGGCGGTCCGGTCAGCAGATCCGGCTTGGGATGGCCCCGGATTTTCTGAAAGTCGTAATTCGTCAGGGTCAGGCTCAAAAGACTGATGACGGCACCGATGACGGCAATGCCGATTGCCCCCGCCCGCAGATAGGTCCCCGCCAGCGCGATCACCCCCCCGGCCAGCACGGCACCGGGAAGCAGGATTATCCCTACCCAGAACCAGAGGGTATAATTTTCTTGCGTCTCGATCAGTGTAAAGAACCCGAAGACGCCGAAAAAGAGCAGGAGATGGAACAGCGCATGGCGCGGCATCCTGCCCCGAACCCACCCCGGAATGGTCAGCAGACAATAGAGCACGCTGCCGCCCAGAAGTATCCCCATCAACGGGTTCATGGCCTTGTAGGTGCCACCATAATCCACGAAGGAACGACCAAGCAGAAGGGGATAGAGATATTCGAGAAGATCCCGGCCCAGAAAGGCTGCATATTGCGGATTGAAGCCGATGCCCACAATCCGGCCCAAGAGAGAGTCGTATGATTCGCCAGCGGTACCAGATTTCAGATTCGCCAGCATGTCGGGCAGGATGATGGCCAACCCCAGAGCCGCGGCGAGATAGAATTCGCGCCGGCCAAAAAGTCCCGGGCCGAGGCGGATCAGTGCATAGATCGCCAGGATGAGGATCGTCAGCCCGCCGATCTCGTAGGACAGGAAGGACAGGGCCGCAAACACCGCCGCCAGAACCAGCCGCCAGCCGGCGCGCCGGTCGAGATAGTCGAGAAAGAACAGGATCGCCAGGGCCGAGAACAGCATGTACCAGGAGATCTGGATCGCCAGGGCCGACATGCTGACGTGATATTCGTTGAAGCATAGCAGCGCCGCGGCGGCGAGCCCGGCCACGGGGCCGGCAAGACGGCGGGCAAGCGCGGCGGTGACGGCGATGGTGCCGATCCCGGCCAGGATGGAGGTCCAGCGATAGGCCAGATGGCTGCCATCGCCGATCAGCGACCCAAGCCGGATCAGCCAGGCGACGAGGGCACCATGCATTTCGGTACGCAACGGCAGATGAGGATCAGAGGGATCCAATGAGATGGCAAGCGCTTCAGGAATCCAGTCGCGCTCCTCATCCCATATGTAGGCCGCATTCAGGGCCAGCCAGAGCCGCAGCGCCAGGGCAAGCGCCAGAAGACCGAGGAGAAGGGCGATGTAGTACCGCGCACAGAACGCCGCCAGGCCGCGGCCGGAAGCTGATCCTTCTTCTGCCGATTGTGCGCGATCCATCCCTGCGCCCCGCCTTCTCCGAACCTCTGCCTTCGGACTGAACCTTCCCGCACCCGCGCCCCGTTCGGCGGGCGCGGGAAGGTATCATGGATCAGTCCTCGTGACCAATATCCTGCCGTGAAGCGTGAACAGGCTGCCGGCTCCAGCGCAGATCGCCATCCAGCCGACCCTCGGCGACATGGCCGCGCAGCATGTTGAGCCGGATGAAGCGGCTCTCGCGCACCGCCCCGGCGAAATCCATCGCCGCGATCTGATCGGCCAGTCCGCGCACGGCGTCGGCGAAATCGGCGGCCGGCTGGTGATCGGGCGCCAGCTGCCGGAACAGCGAGAAATCCACCCGGTAGGAGCGGGTGTCGGGCGCGGCGTCGCGGTTGATCTCGACATCGACCCCGCCCAGAACCGCCGCCACATCCTGCGCCAGCTGCCCGATCTGCCAGGTCCAGCCCTGCGAGCCCACATTGACCTCGACGCGCGGCGCGCCGTCGCGGATCAGCGCCCATTCCACCGCGCGGGCCATGTCGCCCACATGGATCAGCGGGCGCCAGGGCGAGCCGTCCGAGAGCACCTCGATGCGCCCCGTCCTCAGCGCGGTGGCGACGAAATCGTTCAGCACCAGATCGAGCCGCAGCATCGGGCTCGCCCCGCAGGCGGTGGCAAAGCGCAAGGAGGTGACCTGAAACCCGTCCCCGGCCAGCTCGCGCAGCCCTTCCTCGGTGGCGACCTTGGAGCGGGCATAGGCGGTGAGCGGATCGAGCGGATCGCTCTCGGCGCGCAACCCCTGCCCGCCCGCGCCATACATCGAGCAGGAGGAGGCGAAGACGAACCGCCCCACCCCGGCCGCCTTCGCCGCGCGGGCCACCGCCAGCGCGGCACCGGTATTGATCGCCGCGGTCGCGGCCTCGAATTCGCGCCCGATCGGATCGTTGGAGACCGCGGCGAGCTGGACCACCGCATCGAGCCCGGCGAGATCGGCGGGCGTGACATCGCGCGCATCCCACACATGCTGGCTGGCGAAGGCATCCTCGGGGAACGGCGCGGCCTCGGCGCCCTCGAACCAGCCGACATCGCGGCCGTGGATCTCCGCCCCCGGCAGGTTACTCGCCAGATGTTCGGCCAGCACCGGGCCGACATAGCCGCGATGGCCGACGATCAGTATCTTCATGGTGTCTCCCGCTCACGCCTCGACGGGCCGATCCTAGCACGGGGGGGACCGCGCCGGGGCGCGACAATCGGACCCCGTTGCCAGCCGGCCTGTGGGGGGCGCTCGAATCCGCCCGGTGCCCGATGGACCGGGGCCGACCGCCCGCAGGCTGCGCATTCATGGCGCACCCCTGTTCATGGAGCCGGACCATGCGCAACGGCGCGCCATGAATGCGCGCCCTACGGATGTTGCGGCCAGACCCGAGCGCAGCACCCGGGTGCCGCGAAATGCGCCGCCGGCAGCGATTATCCATAATATTCACTTGTTTGACAGAGACCCCTGCAAAACACCGGCATGAATGCAAAACACCGAATTTGCACGGTTTCCGGTCATCATGATCACGCGTGCGTAAAGTAATTAGAAAATATAGCCAAACGACCAGATATTGATTATGATTGCACATGACCTACCCTATCCAGTTCCGTCGTCATGTTCTTGCGGTCAAGGCACGCGAGGGTCTGA
>RFIR01000343.1 GCA_003695135.1 Alphaproteobacteria bacterium
CAGGTCTCATGCGGGCCATTCGCTGGAAAGCGACGCAGGCCGTCGCAACAGGGCACCGGAAGCGAAAGGCTCACACCAAACCGGTCGAACCTTCCAGTGCGGAGGGTACACTAATGAGCGGTGCGCTTCTCCAGGTGGAGGATGTCCACACCTATTACGGCTCGATCGCCGCGCTGCGCGGTGTCGACATGGAGGTCAATGAAGGCGAGATCGTGGCGCTGATCGGTGCCAATGGTGCGGGCAAGTCGACGCTGATGATGACCATCTGCGGCGATCCCAGGGCGCGTCAGGGCCGGATCATCTTCGACGGCGACGACATCACCCGGCTGCCGACGCACGAGATCGTGCAGCGCGCCATCGCCCAGTCGCCGGAGGGACGGCGCATCTTTCCGCGCATGACGGTGCTGGAAAACCTGCAGATGGGGGCGATCACCAGCGATCCGGCGCATTTCGAGGCCGACATCAAGCGGGTTTTCGAGATCTTCCCGCGGCTCGCGGACCGGCTGGACCAGCGCGGCGGCACGCTGTCGGGCGGCGAACAGCAGATGCTGGCCATCGGCCGGGCGCTGGTCTCGCGCCCGCGGCTCCTGCTGCTCGACGAACCCTCGCTGGGGCTGGCGCCGCTGGTGGTCAAGCAGATCTTCGACGTGATCGCCGAGCTCAACCGCGCCGAGGGGCTGACCGTGTTCCTGGTCGAGCAGAATGCCTATCACGCGCTCAAGCTCGCCAATCGCGGCTATGTCATGGTCAATGGCAAGATCGTGATGTCGGGCGGCGGCGAGGAGCTTCTGGCCCGCGAGGAGGTGCGCGCCGCCTATCTGGAAGGGGGAGCGCACTGATGCTGTGGGAAATCCACTGGGCCGACTACGTCTTCATCACCCTCATTCTCGGCGGCGGGGCGGCCTACATGACCGGGCGCGCGGTCGCCAATGGCTGGGGCGGCTGGCTGCGGCTGCTGATCTATCTCTTCCTGCTGTCCTGTGCGGTTCGGTTCTTCCACTACGCGCTGGTCGACGGCACGCTCCTGACCCTGCATTATCACGCCATCGATCTGGCCACGCTGATCATATTCGGGCTGATCGGGCGCAATGTTACCCGCCAGCGCCAGATGACGCGGCAATATGCCTGGCTGTTCGAGCGCACCAGCCCGCTGAGCTGGCGCCGCAAGGCGTGAAACGCCGCATCGAGATGCCGCAACGCCGCAATTCCTCTTCTCTTTTGCGTCCGATCCGCGCTAATTGAGGGCCATGAAGCGCATCGCCTGACGGGCGGTGCGACATGTGAATTGTACCGCCCGGCGGGTGGTGCAGAATGGGAAGCGCGTCGCCCGGCCCGGGCGGCGCATGAAGGATCGTATGTTCAGACAGGGGGATACCCGATGATGAAGACAACCCTTTTCGCCGGTGCCGCCGTGCTGTCGGCCTTCGCGCTGGCCATGCCGGCGGCGGCGGAGATCAAGATTGCCGTGGCCGGACCGATGACGGGGCAGTATGCCTCGTTCGGCGAGCAGATGAAGGCAGGCGCCGAGCAGGCGGTGGCCGACATCAACGCGGCCGGCGGCGTGTTGGGCCAGAAGCTGGCGCTGGAGATCGGCGACGATGCCTGCGACCCCAAGCAGGCGGTGGCCGTGGCCAACCAGATGGCCGGCAAGGGCGTGGTGTTCATGGCCGGGCATTTCTGCTCCGGCTCGTCGATCCCGGCCTCTGCCGTCTATGCCGAGGAAGGCATCGTGCAGATCTCGCCCGCCTCGACCAACCCGAAATTCACCGATGAGCGGCCCAATCCCGATGGCGGCACCTACCGCGTCTGCGGCCGCGACGACCAGCAGGGCAAGGTCGCCGGCCAGTTCCTTTTCGATCACTTCAAGGACAAGAAGATCGCCTTCATCCACGACAAGACCGCCTATGGCAAGGGTCTGGCCGATGCGACCATGGCCGCCTTCGAGGCCGCCGGCGGCAAGCCCGCGCTTTACGAGGCCTATACCGCGGGTGAAAAGGACTACACCGCGCTGGTCTCCAAGCTGAAGCAGGAAGGCATCGGCGTGCTCTATGTCGGCGGCTATCACACCGAGGCCGGGCTGATGGTGCGCCAGATGAAGGATCAGGGCATGGATGTGCAGCTGGTCTCGGGCGATGCGCTGGTGACGCAGGAATACTGGGCGATCACCGGTGATGCCGGCGAGGGCACGCTGATGACCTTCTCGCCCGATCCGCGCAAGAACCCGGCCGCGGCGCCGGTGGTCGAGGAGTTCCGCGCCAAGGGAATCGAGCCCGAAGGCTATGTGCTCTACACCTATGCCGCGATCCAGGCCTGGGCGCAGGCGGCCGAGATGGCCGGTTCGACCGATTACGACGCGGTCAATCAGGCGCTGAACAGCGGCAAGTTTTCCACGGTTCTGGGCGATCTCTCCTTCGACAAGAAGGGCGACGTGACCCTGCCCGGCTATGTCTTCTACGAGTGGAAGAACGGCAGCTACGACTACTACCAGCAGTGATCCTGCAGCGGTAATCCTGCCCTTCGGCAGTTCGGGCCGGCTCCGGGAACGGGGCCGGCCCTTTCCCTTGCGCGCCGAGCGTCATCGCCCGCCGACCGGCAATCCGCGCGCCGCGCATGCCGCCCGCCACCAGCTTGTCCCGGCCAGGGCGCGTCGCAGCGGCGTGTCGGTGGCAGCAGGCGCCAGCGCGATGTAGCGCACCGCCTCCTCCAGGCTCGCGCCGTCCAGCTGCTGCAGATAGGCGAGCGCCCGGGGCAGGGTGAAATCCGCGCCGGTTACGGTGTGAAAGTTCGGGTCGAGATCGGCCCAGACCGCGCCCGCCCAGCCCGCCTGCCGGCACCATTGCGAGATCCGTGCGGTGATTTCGGGCAGCCGGCCGTTTCGCCTGCCGGTCTTCATGCAGACGCTTCCGATGCGCGACAGCGGCGCATGTTCGCGTCTGGCCAGATCCTGCGCGGCCTCGGCGATGTCCTGGCGGGCCGAGCGGATGGCATGGGTGGGGCAGGGCGCGCCATGCTCCGGGTCGAGACAGACCACCAGCCCCATCCTGCGCTTCTTCGAGATGCGCGAGAATTCCATCGGCAGGGCCGGGCCGGCCGCCATCCGCCACGCCCCCTCGACATGGGGGGCGAGGCTGTCGAGATCCCAGATCAGCGAGCCATAGCCGAGTATGGCGATGCCCCGGTCGGGCATGGGCGGTCGGACCGGTTCAGATCTGCGCGGCGAGTTCCGCCCCGCCCGAGCGGACAACCTCGCCCGCATTCTCCTCGATGTTGAGCCGGGTCACCACTCCGTCCTCGACCAGCATCGAGTAGCGCTGCGAGCGGTCGATCAGCCCGATGGGCGGGGCCGAGAAGTTCAGCCCCAGCGCCCTGGTGAACTGCGACTCGGGATCGCCCAGCATGGTGATGCCGGCCGCATTGGCGCCGGTCGCCTCGCCCCAGGCCTGCATCACGAAGGGATCGTTGACCGACAGGCAGACGATCTCGTCCACCCCCTTGGCGCGCAGATCGGCAGCCGCGGCGATGATGCCGGGTACATGGGTGTTGGTGCAGGTGCCGGTGAAGGCGCCGGGCACGGCAAAGAGCGCCACCTTGCGCCCGGCGAACAGTGCTTCGCTGTCGACCTGCTCGGGCCCGGATGACCCCATGCGCACAAAGCTTGCCTGCGGCACGCGATCGCCTACCGATATTGCCATTCCGTCTCTCCCTGCTTGCGGATGCATCGCGCCCGAATATAGGTTCGGCGCGCGGCAAGGCCAGTCAAATCCGCCGGGGCGCGGAGGTCTGGCGCGGAGAATCGGAGGCAGGCATGGAACAGGTGGTCGTCATCGGTGCCGGGCAGGCGGGGGCGAGCCTGATCTCGCGCCTGCGCAGCCAGGGATATACCGGCCGGATCGTGCTGATCGGGGCCGAGGATTCGCTGCCCTATCAGCGTCCGCCGCTGTCCAAGGCCTATATGCTGGGCAAGATGGAGCGGCACCGGCTGCTGCTGCGCCCGCCGGCCTATTACGAGGAACACGGCATCGAGGTCATGACCGGCACCCGCGCGGCGGGGATCGACCCCAGGGCCCACCGCATCCGGCTGCAGGACGGGCGCGACATCGCCTATGACCGGCTGGCGCTGACCACCGGCTCGGTCCCGCGGATGCTGCCCGAGGCGATGGGCGGGCGGCTGCCGGGCGTCTACGCGCTGCGCGATCTTCGCGATGCCGATGCGCTGCGCGGAGAGCTGCGGCCCGGCGCGCGGGTGGTGATCGTCGGCGGCGGCTATATCGGGCTGGAGGCCGCGGCGGTGATGGCGCAGAGCGGGCTGCAGGTGCGGCTGCTGGAGGCCGAAAGCCGCATCCTCGCCCGGGTCGCGGCGCCGCAGACCTCCGCCTGGTTCAGCGAGCTGCATCGCCGCCACGGCGTCGAGATCATCTGCGGTGCCGCCATTACCCGCCTGGTGGAGCGCGAGGGCCGGGTGGCGGGGGCCGAGTTGGCCGATGGCACGGTTCTGGAGGCCGATTTCGTGGTGATCGGCATCGGCATCCGGCCCGAGACCGCGCTGGCCGAGAGTGCCGGACTTGCCATCGAAAACGGCATCCGCCTCGACACCGCCTGCCGCAGTTCGGACCCGGACATCTTCGCGGCCGGCGACTGCGCCTCGTTTCCCTGGCGGGGCCGGCGCATCCGGCTGGAATCGGTGCAGAACGCCATCGATCAGGGCGAGGCGGCGGCCGACGCCATGCTGGGCCGGCCGGTCGAATACGCACCCGTGCCCTGGTTCTGGTCCGATCAATACGACGTCAAGCTGCAGATTGCCGGGCTGAATGCGGGCTATGACCGTATCGTGACCCGGCAGGGTTCGCGCGAGGGGGCGATCTCGTTCTGGTACTATGCCGGCG
>RFIR01000344.1 GCA_003695135.1 Alphaproteobacteria bacterium
ATGGATGACCAGCGCACCGAGACCGCCGGCATAGGCAAGCGCGCGCTGGAACAGTCTGGTGTCGGTGACGGGCCGGTCGACATCGGTGAAGGCCACCGCTCCGGCATCGCGCAACAGACCGATCTCGGTCATCTCGCGCCCCTCGCGCCCCCGTGTCAGCGCCGCCATCGGCAACACCCGGACGGGGGCGATCTCGCGCGCCTTGCGGGTGACGAAATCGAGCGCCTCGGGCGTGTCGATGGCCGGGTCGGTGTCGGGCCTTGTGACCATGGTGGTCACCCCGCCCGCCGCAGCCGCCCGCCCGCCGGTGCGGAAGCTCTCCTTGTGCCGCTCGCCCGGCTCGCCGATCTTGACGCCGAGATCGACGATGCCGGGGGCGAGGCAATGCCCGCCGCAATCGACCAGCTCCGCGCCTTCCGGGGGCTCTGGCGCCTGCCCCCAGGCGATATCGGCGATCAGGCCGTCGCGGATGACGAGCGCGCCCGGCCCTTCCCGCCCCTCGGGGTCGACCAGACGGGCGTTGGCGAGAAGGAGAGTCACGCCTGCCCCCTCTGCACCTTGCGCATCAGCCGGTAGACCTCGCGGCCGTCACGGATGCGCTCGAAGCCGATCTTCACGGTGTAGCTCCTGCCCTTGGACCCTCGCCGCGTCTCGGAGGCGAACCAGACATTCGACAGCGCGCCGTCGTCCAGGGTGATCGGCGTATCGGCGGTGATCGGCCAGGATTTCAGCCTGCGGCCGATCAGCGGCAGCTCGCTGGCGATGAAGGCGCGGGCATTGGACAGCGCATACCAGCTGCGGCGGCGCTTGAAGCTGCCCCACCAGATCGCGCCGACAGCAATCCCGATGCCGACAGCGAAATGCAAAAGCCCGAAGGCCCAGAAGCCGCCGCCGGCCTCGGCGGCCACGCGCATCCAGAACAGCGCGAAGCCCGCGAAGACAATACCGATGGCGGCCACGGCCCAGTTCATCGGCCTGACGTAAAACCCGCCATCGGGGCGGCCATGCCAGATGATGCGCTCGCCGGGGTCGAGATAGGCCGACCAGCCATCGCGGGGTTGGGAGCGGGTGAAGGCGGTCATGGCCAGCGCCTCACGGGCTGGTCCGAAGATCGCGCCCGCTCTGGGGGGAGGGTCGGGCGTAATCGGGGCTTGCGCCTCGGGCCATTTGACGAAGCCGGGCGACTCCCGTCTTCCGGAGCATGTCGTGCCCGATCGGGTTCACCCGCCCGTGGCGCGGAGCGACACGGGCATGCGCCCGCCCGCCCCATGGCGGGCGCATTCGCGCCCACCCGGGCGGCCGCATGCCCTCGCTGGCCGTCGTGACGTTCGGGGAAAGGCCTTCCGGTGTCGGGGTCGATCCGCTACACATCCACACCCTCCGCGACCTCCTCGCGGCGCGAGAGCAGATCGAGCACCGCCATGCGCACTGCCACCCCCATCTCCACCTGCTCCTGAATCACGGACCGGTTGATGTCGTCGGCGATGGTGCCGTCGATCTCCACGCCCCGGTTCATCGGCCCGGGATGCATGACGATGGCGTCCGACCGCGCCAGCGCCAGCTTCTCGGCATCCAGCCCGAAGCGGTGATAATATTCCCGCGCGCTGGGCACGAAGCCGCCATCCATGCGCTCGCGCTGCAGCCGCAGCATCATCACCACATCGGCGCCCGCCAGCCCCGCGCCCATGTCGTCGGTCACCTCCACCCCCATCCGCTCGATGCCCGAGGGGATCAGGGTGGGCGGGCCGATCAGCCGCACCCGGTTGCCCATCTTGCCCAGAAGCAGGATGTTGGAGCGCGCCACCCGCGAATGGGCGATGTCGCCGCAGATGGCCACGGTCAACCCCTGCAGCCTTCCCTTGCGCCGGCGAATGGTCAAGGCGTCGAGCAGCGCCTGCGTTGGGTGCTCGTGCCGCCCGTCCCCGGCATTGATCACCGCGCAGGTCACCTTCTGCGCCAGCAGGCTGACCGCGCCGGAGGCGGAGTGGCGGACCACCAGCAGGTCGGGCCGCATCGCGTTCAGCGTCAGCGCGGTGTCGATAAGGCTCTCGCCCTTCTTCAGCGAGGAGGTCTGCATCGACATGTTGAGCACATCGGCCCCCAGCCGCTGGCCGGCGAGCTCGAAACTGGCCTGGGTGCGGGTGGAGGGCTCGAAGAACATGGTCACGATGGTCCGGCCTTCCAGCCCGCCGCAATGCTTGTGCCGGCCCGCGCCCTGCGCCACATAGGACTCGGCAAGATCGAGGATCATGCCGATGTCGCCGCCGGTCAGATCGGAAATGCCCAGAAGATGCGGCTGTGTGAGCACCGGATGAAGCCTCCCTGCGCGTGAGCGGTTATACCAGCCGGGCGGGGCGGGACAAGCGGAGGATGATGCGATGGGCGAGGCAGGCGAGGACGGGCGCGGGGCGGCGGCGCTGCCGCGGCCAGTAAGGCTCTATGATGCGGCGCGCGCGCCCAATCCGCGCCGGGTGCGCATCTTTCTGGCCGAAAAGGGCATCACCCTGCCGGTGCGGGAACTCGCCATCATGCAGGGCGAACATTTCGCGCCCGAACATATGGCGAAGATCGGCACCCATCACGTCCCGGCGCTGGAGCTTGCCGACGGCACCATCCTGACCGAATCGGTGGCGATCTGCCGTTATCTGGAGGCGCTCACGCCCGAGCCGCCGCTGATGGGGCGCGATCCGCTGGAGGCGGCGGTGATCGAGATGTGGCAGCGCCGGGTGGAATTCCAGCTCTTCATGCCCATCGGCTTCGTGCTGCGTCACGGCAATCCGGCGATGCAGGTGCTCGAACGGGTCCAGTGCCCCGAATGGGCCGAGGCCAACCGGCCGCGGGTGCTCGAGGGGCTGAACTGGCTCGACCGGCGGCTGCAGACATCGCCCTTCATCGCGGGGGATGAATTCTCCATCGCCGACATCACCGGTATCGTGGCGATCGACTTCATGCGCGTCATCCGCCAGAAGATACCAGAAGAGTGCAGTGCGCTGGCCGAATGGGCGGAGCGCATCCATGCCCGCCCCGGCTGCGTCGCCTGAGCGGCTGGCGCGTGGCACGGGCGGGCAGGCCGGGGATGAGGATGGAAGCTTCTGTCTTTCATGAACACGCACCGATGGCGTACCGCTTCTCGAGGAGAGCACGAAAGGGTGCTCGCTGGCCGCGCTGCCGATTACAGGGCTCTGGCAAAATGGTGAATTGCCGGCACAGCACGTGCCTCCGAGGCGTCAGCCTCGGATCGCGCCCCGCCCCGCCCCCCAGGGCGGGCGCGATACCGCGCCCACCCTCGGGCCGGGCCGCGATCAATGACGCCGGAAAACCGACCTTCGTGCGGGGAGGGTCACGTTCATGACCGCCGCCCCCCTCACCCCCGACCATGCCGATCTCACCCTGCTCGCCTGGATGGTCGAGATGGGGGCCGACGAGGCCATCGGCGCAGAACCGGTCAACCGTTATGCGGCGCCGAAACCCGCCCCCGCCCGCCGGCGCAAGCCGGCGCCCGAAGCGCCGCCCGACCCGGTGGCCTCTGCCGCCGGGATCGCCGCCGCCTGCACCAGCCTGTCCGAACTGGCCGAGGCGCTCGCCGCCTTCGAGGGCTGCGCGCTGAAGAAGGGCGCGCGGACTTGCGTCTTCGCCGATGGCAACCCGGCCGCGCGGCTGATGGTGATCGGCGAGGCGCCGGGGCGCGAGGAGGACCGCATCGGCAAGCCCTTCGTCGGCCGCTCCGGTCAGCTGCTCGACCGCATGCTGGCCGCGATCGGGCTCAGGCGTGACGACCCCGATCCTGCCCATGCCGTCTACATCACCAACGTGCTGCCCTGGCGGCCGCCGGAAAACCGCGAACCCTCCACCGACGAGATCGCGATGATGAAGGCGTTTCTCATCCGCCACATCGAACTGGCCGATCCCGATTTCCTGCTGCTGATGGGCCGCAGCGCCGCCGCCACGCTGCTGGGCACCACCATCGGCATCACCCGGCTGCGCGGCAAATGGGGCGAGGTGCTGGGCCGGCCCGCCCTGCCCACCTTCCACCCCGCCGCGCTGTTGCGCAATCCGCTGCAGAAACGGCCCGTCTGGGCCGACCTGCTGGCGCTTCAGGCCCGCATGGAGGACACCGCGCCATGACCCGCATCCTCGCCTTTTCCGATCTGCATCTGAACGCGCGGGCGGCCGGCGAGATCTGCCGCGCCGCGACCGAGGCCGATCTCGTCATCGGTGCCGGGGATTTCTGCACCATGCGCCAGGGGCTTGACGAGGCAATGAAGATGCTGTGGACCATCGAGGACAAGGCCGTCTTCGTGCCCGGCAATGCCGAAAGCATCGAGGAGCTGCGCGCGGCCAGCACCGCCACCGTGCTGCACGGGGACGGCACCGAGATTGCCGGGCTGAAGCTGTTCGGGCTGGGCTACGGCGTGCCGGTCACGCCCTTCGGCGCCTGGTCCTGCGATCTCTCCGAACAGGACGCCGCGCGCATGCTGGAGCCCTGCGAGGCGGCCGACATCCTGATCTTCCACTCGCCGCCAAGGGGCGTGGCCGACCGCACCTCCGCCGGCCATTCGGTGGGCTCGACCGCCATCCGCGCGGCGATCGAGCGCATCCAGCCCCGCCTTGCCTTCTGCGGCCACATCCATGACAGCTGGGGCGCGCGCGGGATGATCGGGCGCACCGAGGTCGCCAATCTCGGCCCGCGCGTCAACTGGTTCGAGGTCTGATCCATGGCGACACGCGACTTCATCCCGCTCAACATCGCGGTGCTCACCGTCTCCGACACCCGCACGCCTCAGACCGACCGCTCCGGCGACACGCTCGCCGGGCGCATCACCGAGGCCGGGCACCGGGTGGCGGCGCGCACCATCCTGCCCGACGAGCGCGAGCGGATCGCGGGGCAGCTCAGCGAATGGATCGCCGATCCCGGCATCGACGTCATCATCTCAACCGGCGGCACCGGGCTGACCGGGCGCGATGTCACCGTCGAGGCGCATCGCGACGTCTACGAGAAGGAGATCGAGGCCTTCGCCACCGTCTTCACCATGGTCTCGATGGGCAAGATCGGCACCTCGGCGGTGCAGAGCCGCGCCTGCGGCGGGGTGGCGGGCGGCACCTATCTCTTCGCCCTGCCCGGCTCGCCCGGCGCCTGCCGCGATGCCTGGGACGAGATCCTCGCCCAGCAGCTCGACTATCGCCGCATGCCCTGCAATTTCGTCGAGATCATGCCGCGGCTCGACGAGCATCTGAGGCGCAAGTGACCCGCGGCCCGGCCCGGATCGAGGCGTTCCGCCCCTTCGGCGACTGGTCGCATCCGGGCCATGTCGTCGGCGCCTCGGCGCTGATCGAGGACCAGCACGGCCGGGTACTGATGCAGCTGCGCGACGACCGTCCCGACATCGTCGCCCCGGGGCTGTGGTGCACGCCCGGCGGGGGCGTGGAGGAAGGCGAGGAACTGGAGGAGGCAGTGATCCGCGAGATCGCCGAGGAGACCGGCCTCGCCTTCGCCCCCGGCGAGCTCAGCCCCTTCGTGCGGGTGGTGACCATCGAACGCAACATGACCCGGCTCTTCGTCTTTCGCGCCCGCCGCCACATCGACCCGGCGGATCTGCGCATCGGCGAGGGGGCCGGACTTGCCCTGCTGACAGCGGCGCAGGTTTCGCGCTATCCTGTGGTGGAACCGATGCAGGAGGTGGTCGCGGCGCATTTCGCCGACCCGCCGGGCTGAAACCGGCCCGCAGGGGCGCCGGAACGCGCCCGCAGCCGCGTTGATGGACAAGGGGAGCGCGGGGAGTGTGTGGTGCAGGCAGCGCCGGTGCTGCCGCGCCGGGGAGTAACGGATGCGGTTTTTCTCGCGTGCCCTGGGCGGGCTCTTGGTGGTGGGCCTCACGCTGGGTCTGCTGCTTGCCGGGGCAGGCACCATCATCATGGCGCTGAAGGAGCGCGCCGCGCGCGAGGCACGCCCCGCCATCCCGCATGAGCGGGTGACGGCGGTCAGTGTCGCCACCTTTGCCGTCGGCCGCGCCCATCCCGTCATCGTCGCCTATGGCCATGTCGAAAGCCGCCGCACGCTGGAGCTGCGCGCGGCGATCTCGGGCCCGGTGATCGAGATTGCCGGGAATTTCCGCGACGGCGCGCTGGTGGAAGAAAATACGCTCCTGGTGCGCATCGACCCGGCCGAGGCGATGTCCAGACGCGATTCCGCCCAGGCCAATCTCGCCGAGGCCGAGGCCGAGATCGTCGATGCCCGCGCCGCGCTGAGGCTGGCCGAGGAGGAGCTCGCCGCCGCCCGCACCCAGCGCGACCTGCGCCGGCAGGCGCTGGAACGGCAGGAGCAGCTGCGCGGGCGGCTGGTGGCGACCGAGGCCACGGTGGAGGCGGCGCAGATGGCGCTGAGCCAGGCCGAACAGGCGCTGATCAACCTCCGCCAGGCGCTGAGCCAGGCCCAGGCGCGCATCACCCGCGCAGAACTCGCCCGCGACCGCGCCCGGCTGGCGCTGGCCGATGCCGAGCGCCAGCTGCGCGATACCGAGATCCGCGCCAACTTCACCGGGCTTCTGAGCAACACCAACGCGGTGCTGGGCCGGAGGGTGACCGCCAACGAGACGCTGGGCCGGCTGATCGACCCCGGCCAGCTCGAGGTCGCCTTCCGCGTCTCCAATGCCGAATTCGCCCGGCTTCTGGGTCCCGGCGGCAAGCTTCGCGACATCCGCATCACCGCCGCGCTCGATCTCGGCGAGACACAGCTCACCGTGCCCGGAAAGGTGCTGCGCGCCGGGGCCGAGGTCGGGTCGGGCCAGACCGGGCGGCTGCTCTACGCGGCGCTGGAGACCGATGGCGGGACCGTCCTGCGCCCGGGCGATTTCCTGACCGTGACCATCGCCGAGCCGCCGCTCGACAATGTCGCGGTGATCCCCGCCAGTGCCGCGACCGAGGACGGGCGGGTGCTGGTGCTGGGGGCCGACGACCGGCTGCGCGAGGTCACGCTGCGCATCCTGCGCCGGCAGCGCGACAGCCTCGTCGTCGCCGGGGCGCCGGATGGCGCGCGCTATGTCGTGACCCGCCTGCCGACGCTGGGCGCGGGGCTGAAGGTGCGCCCGGTGACGCGCGAGGACAGGGCCGCCGCCATCGACATGGTCACGCTTTCGCCCGAGCACCGCGCCGAGCTGGTCGCCCGCGTCGAGGCCAACCGCCGCATGCCCGCGCAGGTGCGCGCGCAGCTGCTGGCGCGGCTGAAGCAGGATGCGGTGCCCCAGCGCATGGTCGAGCGGCTGGAGGGTCCGGGCCGCACGATCCGTCTGACGGCCGAGCGCCGCGCGGCGCTGATCGCGCGGGTGAAGGCGAATGCGGGCATGCCCGCCGATCTGCGCGACCGGCTGCTGGAACGTCTGCAGCAGGACGAGGTGCCGCTGAGGATGATCGAGCGGCTCGAGGCTGAGAACGATGGCTGAGACGCCCCGGTCGCCGTTCCGCCCCGGCGGGGCGATCGGCTATTTCGTCCGCCATCGCACCGTCGCCAACCTGCTGCTGGTCGCGATGCTCGCCATCGGCCTGGGCGCGATGACCAAGATCCGCTCGCAGTTCTTCCCCGATGTGGTGATCGAGACGGTGACCATCCGCGTGGCCTGGACCGGCGCCGGCGCCGACGATGTCGATCGCGGCATCGTCGCGGTGCTGGAACCGGTGCTGATCGGCATCGACGGGGTCGAGAAGGTCAGCTCCACCGCGCGCGAGGGCGTGGGGCTGGTGGCGGTGGATTTCGAGCCGGGCACCGACATGTCGCGCGCGCTCGACGACGTGAAGGCGGCCGTCGATTCGCTGCGCAACCTGCCCGAGACGGCCGAGGAGCCGGTCATCCGCCGCGCGGCATGGCGCGACCGGGTCACCGACATCGCCATCACCGGGCCGGTCGGCACCGATCAGCTGGCGCTTCTGGCCGACGAGCTGCTCGGCCGGCTGTTCAAGGCCGGCGTCACCCGCACCAGCGTGCGCGGGGTCAGCGATCCGCGCATCACCGTGGAGCTGAGCGAAGCGGCGATGATCAAGTACGACGTCTCGCTGTCGGCCATCGCCGCGGCCATCGCCGCCGAGGCCGAGGCCGATCCCGCCGGCGATGTCACCGGCTCCTCCACCCGCGTCCGCTCCGGCGTGGAAAAACGCACCGCCGAGGAGATCGGCGGCATCGTTCTGCGCACCAACCCCGACGGGTCGCGCCTGCGCATCCGCGATGTCGCGAAGGTGGAACTGGAGGGCACGCAGTCCCGCGTCGCCTTCTTCATCGGCGAGAATCCGGCGGTGACGATCCGGGTCGACCGTTCCGATCAGGGCGATGCCATCGGCATCCAGGACAGCGTGCGCCGCGTGGTCGAGGAATTCGGCCTCACCGTGCCGAAGGGCGTGTCGGTGCAGCTGGTGCGCAGCCGGGCCGAGGCGATCTCCAGCCGGCTCGACATGCTGGTGCGCAACGGGGCGACCGGGCTGGCGCTGGTGCTGCTGCTGCTGTTCGTGTTCCTCGATGTGCGAACCGCCTTCTGGGTGGCGGCGGGGATCCCGGCGGCGATGCTCGCCGCGCTGGGGCTGATGTATGTCTTCGGCCTGACCATCAACATGGTCTCGCTGTTCGCGCTGATCCTGACCCTGGGCATCGTGGTCGATGACGCCATAGTCGTGGGCGAATATTCCGACCAGCTCAACCGCCATCACGGGGTGCCGCCCGCCATTGCCGCCGAACGCGGCGCGCTGCGCATGCTCAGCCCGGTCGCCGCCTCCTCGATCACCACCGTCATCGCCTTCACCTCGCTGACGCTGGTGGGCGGGCGCATGGGCACGCTGGTCGCCGACATTCCCTTCACCGTCTCGGTGGTGCTGATCGCCAGCCTTGTGGAATGCTTCCTGATCCTGCCCAACCACATGGCCCATTCGCTGGCCGGCACCGCCCGGGCCAGCTGGTTCGATGCCCCGAGCCGCGCCTTCAACCGCGGCTTCGACTGGTTCCGCCGCCGCATCTTCCGCCCGCTGGTCGGCTGGGTGGTGCGCCTGCGCTATCCGGCGCTGGCCGCAGCCATCGCCATCCTTGCCCATTCCGCCTCGATGCTCGTCTCCGGCGATCTGCGCTTCGTCTTCTTCAACCCGCCCGAGGAGGGCAACATCACCGGCAATTTCGCCATGGTCTCGGGCGCCACGCGCGAGGACAGCGAGGCGATGATGCAGGAGCTGCAGCGCGCGGTGCGGGCGGTGGCCGCCGAATACGAGAAGGAGGACGGCACCAACCCGCTGACCTTCGTCATGGGCCAGGTCGGGCGCATGGC
>RFIR01000345.1 GCA_003695135.1 Alphaproteobacteria bacterium
ATGCTCGACAATCTCAGCCAGGACTATGTGCGCACCGCCCGGGCCAAGGGGATGAAGGAGCGCGTGGTGCTGCTGGTCCACGTGCTGCGCAACTCGATGATCCCGGTGGTCACCGTCATCGCGCTGGGGGTGCCGCAGATTTTTGGCGGCGCCATCATCACCGAGCAGATCTTCCGGGTGAACGGGCTGGGCGCGCTGCTGATCATCGGCATCGAGGGCGCAGACTATCCGCTGGTCCAGACCCTGACCTTCATCTTCGCGGTGCTGATCGTGCTGTTCAACCTGATTGCCGATATCGCCTATGGCATGCTCGATCCGAGGATCCGCTATGACTGACGTCCCGGTCACAGCGGCCGAAGCCGAGGCCGCCGAGGTTCTTTCTGCCCGCCCGCGCACGCTGTGGCGCGATGTGTGGCGCGAGTTTCGCAAGCATCGCGGCGCGATGATCGGCACGGCGGTGTTCATCCTGATCTGTCTTCTGGTGGTGGTGGGCCCCTTCATCCACACCATCGACCCGACATTCACCGATTACCGCGCCCGCAACGCGCCCTACAGCTGGGAACACCCGCTGGGCACCGACAATGTCGGCCGCGACGCCTTCGCCCAGCTGCTCTCCGGCGGTCGGGTATCGCTGGCCGTGGGAGTGGCGGCGATGGCGCTGTCGATCTTCTTCGGCGCGCTGGTCGGCATCCTGTCGGGCTTCTTCCGCCGGCTCGACGGGCCGCTGATGCGGCTGACCGACCTGTTCCTCGCCCTGCCGCTCTTGCCGCTCCTGCTGGTCATCATCATGCTGTTTCGCGACGTGCTGCGCAATCTGATGGGGCCGGAGATGGGCATCTTCGTCCTGATCGTGTTCGTGATCGGCATCACCAGCTGGATGCAGACCGCGCGCATCGTGCGCGGCGAGGTTCTGGCCCTGCGCGAGCGCGAATTCGTGCTGGCCGCCCATTCCATCGGCACCCGGCCGCGCCGCATCCTGTTGCGGCACATCCTGCCCAACGTGCTGTCGCCGATCATGGTCTCGGCCACGCTGGGCATCGCTTCGGCCATCATCACCGAAAGCGCGCTGTCCTTCCTCGGGCTCGGCTTTCCGCCCGATTTCCCCACCTGGGGCCGGCTGATCTACGACAACAAGGATTTCCTGCAGCTGGCGCCGGAGCGGGTGCTGTGGCCGGGGCTTGCGGTGTCGCTGACGGTGCTGAGCGTCAACTTCATGGGCGACGGGCTGCGCGATGCGCTCGACCCGCGGGCGCGGGGGCGGTGAGGGACCGGCTGTTCGCGGCCATCGAGGCACGCCGCGACGACCTCGTCGCGCTGACGCAGGCGCTGATCCGCATTCCCACCGTCAACCCGCCGGGCGAGAATTACCGCGAGATCTGCGAGTTTCTCACCGCCCGGCTGCGCCCGCTTGGCTTCGACTGCCGGCTGATGCGGGCCGAGGGTGCGCCGGGCGACAGCGATGCCTTCCCGCGCTGGAACCTGCTGGCCCGGCGCGAAGGCAGCCGTCCCGGCCAGTGCGTGCATTTCAACTCGCACCACGACGTGGTGGAGACCGGTTCCGGCTGGACGGTCGATCCCTTCGGCGGCGATGTGATCGAGGGCCGTGTCTATGGCCGCGGCTCCTGCGACATGAAGGGCGGGCTTGCCGCCTCGATCATCGCGGTGGAGGCGTTTCTGGAAGTCATGCCCGGTTTTCCCGGCGCCATCGAGATCTCGGCCACGGCGGATGAGGAATCGGGCGGCTATGGCGGGGTGGCCTGGATGGCCGAACAGGGGCTGTTCGATCCCACCCGCGTCCAGCATGTCATCATCCCCGAGCCCTTGCAGAAGGACCGCATCTGCCTGGGCCATCGCGGCGTGTGGTGGGCCGAGATCGAGACCCGCGGCCGCATCGCCCATGGCTCGATGCCGTTTCTGGGCGACTGCGCCGTCCGGCACATGGGCGCGGTTCTGCACGAGATCGAGACCCGGCTGATCCCGGCCTTGTCCAACAAGACCACCGCCATGCCGGTGGTGCCGGCGGCCGCGCGGCAATCGACGCTCAACATCAACTCCATCCATGGCGGGCAGCCCGAGCCGGAGCCGGGCTCGACCGCCCTGCCCAGCCCTTGCGTGCCCGACAGCGCCCGCATGGTCATCGACCGGCGCTATGTGGCCGAGGAGACGACCGAGGGCGTGCGGCAGGAGGTGGTGGAGCTGCTGGAAGGGCTGCGCGAGCGCCGCCCCGGCTTCGACTACGCCCTGCGCGAGCTGATGTCGGTGGCACCGAGCTGGACCGAGAAGACCGCGCCGGTGCCCCAGGCGCTCGACCGCGCCATCACCGCTGTGCTGGGCCGGGGCCCCGAATATGTCGCCTCGCCAGGCACCTATGACCAGAAGCATATCGACCGCATCGGCCGGCTGCACAACTGCGTGGCCTACGGGCCAGGTCTGCTGGAGCTGGCGCATCAGCCCGACGAATATGTCGGCGTCGACGACATGCTGGATTCGGCCAGGATCATGGCGCTGGCGCTGGGTGATCTGCTCCAGCAGAAGTAATCGGCAGGCGACTTGACAGAAGAAGGGTCTCAATTTAAGATGTCTCGCCTTGTCTTTGTGAGGAAACTTCAATGGCAGAAATGGATCGCAAGAAACTCGCTGCAGCCTACGGAAAGATCCTCGCTGCAAGCAGGAAGATCGATCTGGCGAAATCCAGACGGTCTCTGGAAAAAAGCGCCAAGGCAGTTGACGAACTGAAGAAGGTCGTCACGAACGTGGATATGGAGGACTGATCCGGAACGGGATCGTACAGGATACCGGGATCAGCAAGGGAGGGAAGCTGCCATGGGAAGCAAAAAGGCAGATGCGAAACTCACCCAGGTGATTACGGATCTGAACAAGATGACCCATGCGATCGGGGCGTTGCAGTCGTGTCAAGAGCGGTTAACGAAGCTCTTGCAAAAAATGTCCGATGCGAACCTGTCGGATGATGACTGGAACGACTGTGTTGATGTGTTCAAGCGTGTATTTGAAGAAATGGATAAAAAGTGGGGTGAATGCCCAGGTTACTATACAAAAGCAAAAAACTCTGCTGCTGAACTTGTAAGCTACTGTGAACAAAACATGAAAAAACACAAAAAGAGAATGATAATTGATAGAAGATTCAAGAAATCAATGACGAACATACTTGAAAAGGCGAAAACAACACAAAGTGACATCGAATACACATGGGATAAAATCACACCATTCGCCAAGATCGTTGCCGCGCTTGGTTCGGTCACTCCCAGAAAAACCGGCGGCTAAGACCGACCTCACCCGGCACCGGTGACACAAGCATGTCGATTGCGTCGGCCGGGTGAAGACCTGCGTCGCCCGTGGCCCGGGGGTGCGGGAGCTTGCCCGCCAGCCCGACGATTATCTCGGCGTTGACGACATGGCGGATTCGGCCCGGATCATGGCGCTGGCGCTGGGTGATCTGCTTTCGCCGGGGCGGCAGGCCCGCCCGGGCCCGCCGGCCCAGCCCGGGGTGCGCCATGAATGCGCACCCTACGGGGCCGGGCGCGATCCCGGCCGAGCGGCGAAGACGGGCCGGGGCGCTGAATCACCGGGCGTCCCTGCCCTGCGCAGCGCAGAAACCGATTGCGCAAGGGGCTGGAGTGGGTGAACCTGTGTCGGGGACGATCCCGGAGACGCTTCGAGAAGATCGTCGAACGACAGAGGAGAAAACCGATGACCCAGACCTTTCGCGCCACCCTGCTGGCCGGCGCGCTGGCACTTGCGGCGGGCATGGCAGCCGCGAAATCGGATGTGACGATCGGCTTCCAGCTCGAGCCGCCCAATCTCGACCCGACCGCCAGCGCGGCGGCGGCGATCGATTCCATCGTCTATGCCAACATCTTTCAGGGGCTGACCCGCTTCGATTCCAATGGCGGCGTCATCCCCTCGCTGGCCGAAAGCTGGGACATCTCCGAGGACGGCAAGGTCTACACCTTCCATCTGAAATCCGGCGTGACCTATTCGGACGGCACCGAGTTCGAGGCCACCGACGTGGTGCATTCCATCACCCGCGCCAAGGCCCCCGATTCGACCAATCCGCGCAAATCCATCTTCGAGGTGATCGACAAGGTCGAGGCGGTCGACCCGCTGACCGTGCGCATCACCCTGAAACGGCCCAAGGGCGGCTTCCTGTTCGACATGGCGCGCGGCGACGCGGTGATCATCGCCCCCGAATCGGCGGCCACCAACGTCACCAACCCGGTCGGAACCGGCCCCTACAGGCTGGAGGACTGGGTGAAGGGCGACAAGGTCGTGCTGGTGGCGCGCGACGATTTCTGGGGCGAGAAGCCGGCGATCACCCGCGCCACCTTCCGCTTCATCTCCGATCCCACCGCCGCCTTCGCGGCCATGATGTCAGGCGATCTCGACTACTTCCCCGCCTTTCCCGCACCGGAGAACCTGCCGCAATTCGAGGCTGATCCGCGCTTCCGGGTGACGGTGGGCACCACCGAGGGCGAGACGATACTGTCCACCAACAACAAGATGCCGCCGCTCGACGATGTCCGGGTGCGCGAGGCGATCGCCCATGCCATCAACCGGCAGGAGGTGATCGACGGCGCCTATTACGGCTATGGCACGCCGATCGGCACCCATTTCGCCCCGCACAACCCCGATTATGTCGATCTGACCGCGCTGTCGAACTATGACCCGGAAAAATCCAAGGCGCTGCTGGCCGAGGCCGGCTATCCCGACGGCTTCACCACCACGCTGAAGCTGCCGCCGCCCTCCTATGCCCGCCGCGGCGGCGAGATCATCGCCGCCCAGCTCGCCAAGGTCGGCATCAAGGTGGAAATCTCCAATCTGGAATGGGCGCAATGGCTCGACGAGGTCTACAAGCAGACCAATTACGGGCTGAGCATCGTCAGCCATGTGGAGCCGTTCGACATCGGGATCTATGCCCGCAAGCCCTATTACTTCAACTACGACTCGCCGGAGTTCGACGCGATCTATGCCGAGCTCGACGCCACCTCCGATCCGGCGAAGCGGCACGAGCTGCTGGTCAAGGCGCAGGAAAAGATCGCCAGGGACTATGTCAACGGCTTCCTGTTCCAGCTGCCGCTGATGAGCGTGTCGAATGCCAAGCTGCAGGGTCTGTGGGTCAATGCGCCGGCCCCGGTCACCGACCTCGCGGCCATGTCCTGGGCCGAGTGAGCTGATCCGTCGCCCCGGGGCCGGACCCGGCCCCGGGGCCTTCCCGCCATGCTGCGCTACCTGACCGCCCGTTTCGCCTCGCTGGCCGTGAGCCTGATCGTGGCCTCGCTCGTCATCTTCCTCGCGCTGGAGGTGGTGCCGGGCGATCCGGCGTCCTTCATGCTGGGGCTGGAGGCCTCGCCGGAGACGGTGGCCAATCTGCGCCACGAACTCGGTCTCGATGCTCCGGCCGTGACCCGCTATTTCAGCTGGATGGCCGGGCTGGCAGCGGGCGATTTCGGCATCTCCTATACCTACCGGGTGCCGGTGGTGGAGCTGATCCTCGACCGCATCTGGGTGTCGTTGCCGCTGGCGCTTTATGCGCTGGCGCTGTCGACGCTGATCGCCCTGCCGGTGGGGATCCTCGCCGCGACCCATCGCGGCGGCATCGCCGACATCACCGTGATGGGCGCGACGCAGTTCGGCATCGCGGTGCCGAATTTCTGGTTCGGCATGCTGCTGGTGGCGCTGTTCGCGCTGACGCTGCGGCTGTTTTCGGCCGGCGGATTTCCCGGCTGGTCCGACCCGGCCGCGGCGCTGAAGGCGTTGACCCTGCCGGCGATCGCGCTGGCGCTGCCGCAGGCCTCGATCCTCAGCCGGGTGATGCGATCATCGCTGCTCGACACGCTCGACGAGGACTATATCCGCACCGCCCGCGCCAAGGGGCTCAACCGCCGTCAGGTGCTGTGGCGGCACGCGGTCAGGAACGCGCTCATTCCGGTGCTGACCATACTGGGGCTGCAGTTTTCCTTCCTGATCTCGGGCGCGATCATCATCGAGAACGTGTTCTACCTGCCGGGGATGGGGCGGCTGATCTTCCAGTCCATCGCCGCGCGCGACCTGATCGTGGTCAAGAACGCTTCGCTCTTGCTGGTGATGACCATCACCGTGGTGACGTTTCTGGTCGACATCGCCTATGCCGCGGTCGATCCGCGGCTGAGGAAGCGCTGATGCGCGCCTTCCGCTCGCCAAGCCTGATCGGCGGCGGTGCGCTGTCGACGCTGTTCCTGCTCGCCGCGGCGATCTCCTATGTCTGGACGCCCTATGACGTGACCCAGCACGCCATCGCCATCCGCCTGCAGCCGCCCTCGGCGGCGCATTGGCTGGGCACCGATCAGCTGGGTCGCGACATCCTGTCGATGCTGATGATGGGCGCGCGGATCTCGATCGCCGTGGCGCTGGTGGCGGTGGGGCTGGGCATGGCGGCCGGGGTGCCGCTGGGCCTGGCCGCGGCGGCGCGGCGGGGCGGCTGGCTCGACGAGATCATCATGCGGGCCAACGACATCATCCTCGCCTTTCCCGCGCTGCTGACCGCGGTGATGATCACCGCCGTGTTCGGCCCCGGCGCCGTCAATGCCATCATCGCCATCGGCATCTTCTTCACCCCCGTCTTCGCCCGCCTCGCCCGTGGCGCGGCGCTGTCGCTGTGGACGCTCGACTTCACGCTCGCCGCGCGGGTGGCGGGCAAGAGCCGGCTGCGCATCTCGCTCGAGCACATCCTGCCCAACATCGCCAATCTGCTGGTGGTGCAGGGCACGATCAGCTTTGCCCTCGGCATCCTGGCCGAAGCGGGGCTGGCCTATCTCGGCTTCGGCGCCCAGCCGCCGACGCCGAGCTGGGGGCGGATGCTGGCCGAGGCGCAGACGCTGACCGCCATCGCCCCGCATGTGGCGATCTTTCCCGGCCTGGCCATCGTCGTCACCGTGCTGGGGCTCAACCTGATGGGCGACGGGTTGCGCGACCTGCTCGACCCGCGGCTGAGGCGCAGCCGGACATGAGCCTGCTGTCGGTCGAGAAACTCAGCCTTTCCATCCACGGCACGCCGATCCTCGACCGGGTCTCGCTTGCGGTCGGGGAAGGCGAGGTGCTGGGCATCATCGGCGAATCCGGCTCCGGCAAGTCGATGACCGCACTCTCGATCCTCGATCTGCTGCCGCGGGGGGCGCGGCGCACGGGCCGGATCGTGCTGGAGGATCGCGAGCTGACCGCCCTGTCGGAGCGGCGGATGTGCCAGGTGCGCGGGCAATCGATCGGCATGGTGTTCCAGGAGCCGATGACCGCGCTCAACCCGGTTCGCACCATCGGCGACCAGGTGGCCGAGACGGTGCTGGTCCATACTGACCGCTCGCGCCGGGCCGCGCTCGCCATCGCGCGCGAAGCACTCGACCGGGTCGGCCTGCATGCCGACCGGTTTCCGCTCACCCGCTATCCGCACGAGCTGTCCGGCGGCCAGCGCCAGCGCGTGGTCATCGCCATGGCCGTGGCGCTGCGCCCGCGGCTGCTGATCTGCGACGAGCCGACCACCGCGCTCGACGTCACCACCCAGGCCCAGATCATCGCGCTCCTGCGCGGGCTGGTGGCCGAGGACGGCATGGGGATGATCTTCATCACCCATGATCTGGGCGTGATCACCGGGCTGGCCGACCGGCTGGCGATCATGCGCGCGGGCGAGGTGGTGGAGGCGGGCGCGACCCGCGAGGTGTTCACCCGGATGCGCCACCCCTATACCCGCAAGCTGCGCGAGGCCTCGGCGCATGTGCCGCAGCGCAAGGCGCGGGCGATCGGTGCCACGCTGCTGGAAACGCGCGATCTGATCCGCGAATACCGCCTGCCGCGACGTACCTTCCTCGAAGCCCCGCAGGTATTCCGCGCCGTGGACCGGGTGAGCCTGACCGTGCGCAAGGGCGAGAATGTCGGGCTGGTCGGCGAATCGGGGTGCGGGAAATCGACCCTGAGCCGGGCGGTACTGGGGCTGGAGGCGGCGCAGGGCGGCACGATCGCGCTCGAGGGCGCGCGCATCGAGGCCGGTCATGCCATGCCGCGCGCGCTGCGCCGGCGGATGCAGATCGTGTTCCAGGACCCCTATGGCTCGTTCAATCCCCGCCATCGCGTCGCCCGGCTGGTCACCGAGCCGTTCCACCTGCTCGAGGAGCGGCCGGACCGGCGCGAGCGGGCACAGCGCGTGGCCGAAGCGCTGACCGCCGTCGGGCTCCACGAATCCGATGCCGAGAAGTACATCCACGAGTTTTCCGGCGGCCAGCGCCAGCGCATCGCCATCGCCCGGGCGCTGATCACCCGGCCGGAGCTGATCATCCTCGACGAGGCGGTCTCGGCGCTCGACGTCTCGATCCGTGCCCAGATCCTCGACCTGCTTGCCGATCTCTCCGACCGCTTCGGCGTGTCATACCTGTTCATCAGCCACGATCTGGGCGTGGTCCGCGCCATCACCGACCGGGTCTATGTGATGAAATCGGGCCGGATCGTCGAGGAGGGCGAGACCGAGGCGGTGTTCGATCATCCTCGCCACGACTACACGCGCGAGCTGGTCGCCGCCACACCGCGGCTCGATCGCGTGCTGGCGGAAATGGGGGTGGGTTGAGACAGGCTCGCGGCCCTGCAGGCGGTGGCGCTCCCGCCCTGCGCGGCCCTGACGGGCCGCTCCGCTTGGGCCCGGCCCGCGGCTGGCGCCGCGGGTCCGGGCGCTGGCGGCAGTGGCTGGCCCCGAATGCCGGCCGACAGGGCGTGTGGTAGCCAGTGGAATAATGCCGGGAAGGTCCTGAGGGCGGACTGCGTCCTTCTCAGGACCGCTTTCGATCATGATGCGCCTTCCGCCGCCGTCAAGGGCAGGCCGCCTGCGGCGGTCGCTGCGCGACCCTTGACCGCGGCCTCCCGCGCGGCTGCGGCCCTCAGCCCGCCGGATCGGCGATGACCTGCTGGCGCTGGGTGCCGAGCCCCTCGACGCCGAGCTCGACCACATCGCCCGCCTTGAGAAAGCGCTGCGGCTTCTTGCCCATCCCCACCCCCGGCGGGGTGCCGGTCGAGATGACGTCGCCCGGATGCAGGGTGAAGAACTGGCTGAGGTAATGGACCAGATGCGCCACACCGAAGATCATGGTGGCGGTGGTGCCGTCCTGCATGGTCTCGCCATTGACCTTGCACCACAGCTTCAGATTCTGCGGGTCAGCCACCTCGTCGCGGGTCACCAGCCAGGGCCCGAGCGGCCCGAAATTGTCGCTGCTCTTGCCCTTGGTCCACTGGCCCAGCCGCTCCAGCTGGAAGCTGCGCTCGGAGACATCGTTGCAGATGCAGTAGCCGGCGACATGGTCGAGGGCGTCTTCCTCGGCGATGTACTTGCCGCCCCGGCCGATGACCGCGGCGAGCTCGACCTCCCAGTCGGTCTTCTGCGAGCCGCGCGGCAGGATGATGGGGTCGTTTGGCCCGCAGATGGCCGAGTTGGCCTTCAGGAACAGGATCGGCTCGGCCGGCGCCTCCATCCCGGTCTCGGCGGCGTGGTCGGAATAGTTGAGCCCGATGCACAAGAGCTTGCCCACCTGGCCGACGCAAGGCCCCAGCCGCGGCGTGCCGGGCACAACCGGCAGGCTTTCGGGGTCGATGCCGGACAGGGCGGAGAGATCGGCCAGCACCGCACCAGCAAGATCGTCGACCCGGCCCGAGAGATCGCGGATCGCGCCGTTGCGGTCGAGAATTCCGGGTCTTTCCGCACCCGGCTCGCCGAAGCGTACGAATTTCATTCCTGCCCCCTTTCCTGATATCCGGTCCGCCCGTTGCAATGGCCCAAGGCCGGGGCGGGGTCAATGGCGGGCCTCAGAGTTCCAGCGCATCCTCGCCGCGATCGAGCATGACCGGGACCACCAGCTCCTCCTCATCCTCCAGATGCCGGGCGATCAGCGCGCGCAGCGCCGCCGACCGGTCGAGCATCGCCCCGGCCGCTTCGCGCTCGCCCGCGCCGGCAAGCGCCTGCAGCAGCGCATTGGCGTCCTGCGCATAGGCCTCCAGCCCCTCATGCAGGCGGCGGTGATCGGCCTCCAGCAGATCGAAACCGCGCGCCAGCCGCGGCTCCAGCCGGGCCAGGGCCGGGAAGTAGTGGTGATCCTCGATGGCGTGATGGGTGGCGATCTCGCCCAGAAAGATGCGGGCCAGACGCTGGAAGCGCGAGGCGAATGCCTCGGGCGAACGGCGCCGCTCGATCAGGTTTTCCAGCTCGCGCCGGGTCAGGTCCTGCAGCTCGCGAAACAGCGCATGGCGGTCGAGATAAAAGCGCGTCATCGGGCCGAAGCCCGGATGGGCATGCCAGTCGGGCCGCGGATAGCGCGCGAGCAGGAAGCGCAGATCCTGCGGCAGCCCGGTCCGGACGGTCAGATCGAGCGTATCGGCCGCCGGTGGCGGGTCGGAAACGGGCATCGGGCACCTTCCGGTTTCGGCCTGCATGCAGGCGGTCGCGCGGCATCGCCGGGTGAAGGGGCGCAGCATGCCAGAGCGCGACGGTATGGTCGAGACGGGTCCGCGGGCCGCGCAGCGCCCCTGGCAAACGCCTCTGGCGTTACGCGGTTTCTTCTATGGTTCTGCAAATATCCCCGCCGGAGGCTCTCGCAGCCCCACCGGCGCCGAGACTGCAGGGCCGGGCGGAGCGACTCCCTGCCCGGCCGGGAAATGCACTCAGATCACCCCGCGGGCGCGCAGCGCCGCCCGCCGGTCGGCACCGATGCCGATTTCCTCGAGCAGCGCATCGGTATCCGCGCCCAGCGCCGGACCCG
>RFIR01000044.1 GCA_003695135.1 Alphaproteobacteria bacterium
CCGGAAATCCAGCGGGCCGAGGTGAACTGGGTGGGCTCGAAGCGCACCGGCAGCCCGTATTCCAGCTCGATGCGGCTGGCCAGCACGTCGAACTGCAAGGGACCCACCACGCCGACGATGTAGCCCGCGCCCACCATCGGCCTGAACACCTTGGCCGCGCCCTCCTCGGCAAACTGCATCAGCGCCTTGTCCAGATGCTTGGCCTTCATCGGATCGGCGGCGCGGACATTCTGCAGAAGCTCGGGCGCGAAGCTGGGAATGCCGGTAAAGCGCAGCCTTTCTCCTTCCGTCAGCGCATCGCCGATGCGCAGCTGGCCGTGATTGGGAATGCCGATGATGTCGCCCGCCCAGGCATCCTCGGCGATCTCGCGGTCCGAGGCGAGGAAGGTCACCGGATTGCTGATCGCCATCGGCTTGCCCGAACGCACATGCATCAGCTTCTGCCCGCGCCGGAAATGGCCCGAGCAGAGCCGCAGGAAAGCGACGCGGTCGCGATGCTTTGGGTCCATGTTCGCCTGAACCTTGAAGACAAAGCCGGAAACCCTTGGTTCATCGGCAGAAACTTGTCTCGGTTCCGCCGGTCTTACCTGCGGCGGCGGCGCGAATTTCCCGATGCCATCCATCAGCTCGCGCACCCCGAAGGAGTTGAGCGCCGAGCCGAACCAGATCGGCGTCATGGTCCCGTCGCGCACCGCCTGGCGATCGAGGGCGGGGAGCAGCCCGCGCGCCATCTCCACCTCCTCGCGCAGCTGCGCTAGCCGGTCGGTGGGGATGTGTTCCTCCAGCTTCGGATCCTCGAGGCCTTTGATTTCAATGGCTTCGGCGCGGATGTTGCGATCGGCCCGCTCCATCAGCAGCAGCCGGTCGCCCAAGAGGTCATAGGTGCCGACGAAGTCGCGCCCCATGCCGATGGGCCAGCTTGCGGGCGTGACGTCGAGCGCCAGCATCTCCTGGATCTCGTCGATGATATCGAAGGTGTCGCGGCTTTCGCGGTCCATCTTGTTGCAGAAGGTCAGGATCGGCAGGTCGCGCAGCCGGCAGACCTCGAAGAGCTTACGGGTCTGGCTTTCAACCCCCTTGGCGCCGTCGATCACCATCACCGCGGCATCGACCGCGGTCAGCGTGCGGTAGGTGTCCTCCGAAAAGTCCGAATGGCCCGGCGTGTCGACGAGGTTGAACCAGTGGCCGTCGAATTCGAAGGACATGGCCGAGGCGGAGACGGAAATGCCGCGCTCCTGCTCCATCTTCATGAAGTCCGAGCGCGTGCGCCGCGCCTCGCCCTTGGCCCGCACCTGCCCGGCCATCTGGATCGCCCCGCCATAGAGCAGGAACTTCTCGGTCAGCGTGGTCTTGCCGGCATCGGGGTGCGAGATGATGGCAAAGGTCCGCCGCCGGGCGATCTCGGCGGGCAGATGCGGGGCGTTGTGGGCACGGTCGAGCATGCGCGCGATGTAGTGCATCGCCCGTGGCTTGGCCAGAGGCGGAGCCGCCCGCGCCAAAGGGCGGGCGCGCCGGAGATCGCGCCGTCAGCCCGCCCGCGGCTGGCCCAGCTCGATCAGACGCACCATCCAGCTGGCGCCGATGGGGCTGATATCGTCGTTGAAATCATATTGCGGGTGATGCGGAAACGGGCCGTCCCCGGCGCCGAGGAAGACATAGGCCCCGGGCCGTGCCTTCAGCATGTATGAGAAATCTTCCGCCCCCATCTCCGGCTGGCAGTCGGGCGTGACCATCGCCTCTCCCACCACATCGGCGGCGACCCGCGCGGCAAAGGCCGCCTGATCGGCATCGTTCACCGTCACCGGATAGCCGCGATGATAGCGCAGCGCGGCGGTGCAGCGATTGGCGACGGCGGCAGATTCGGCCAGCAGCCCTATATCGGCCTCGATCCGGTCGCGCAGCGCCTCGTCGAGCGTGCGCACGGTGCCGGCGAGCTCCACATTCTGTGGAATGATGTTGGTGGCATCGCTGCCCTTGAGCATGGTCAGCGAGATCACGGCATTGGCGAAGGGGTCGATGCGCCTGGCCGGGATCGCCTGCAGGCCTTGCGCGATCTGCAGCGCGGCCGGCACCGGGTCGATTGCCTGATGCGGATAGGCGCCATGCCCGCCCTGCCCGCTCACGGTGATGTGGAATTCGTCGGCCGCCGCCATCAGCGGCCCGGGCCGGGTGGCGATGCGGCCGAACTCCACCCCCGGCGCATTGTGCAGACCGAAGACGCGGGTGATGCCGAAGCGCTCCATGATGCCCTCATCGACCATCACCTGCCCGCCGCCGGAAAGCTCCTCGGAGGGCTGGAAGATCAGCGCCACGGTGCCGGCAAAGTTGCGCGTCTCGGCCAGATAGCGCGCCGCGCCCAGCAGGATCGTGGTATGCCCGTCATGGCCGCAGGCATGCATGCGCCCCGGCGTTTTCGAGGCGTAGTCGAGCCCCGTCATCTCCTCGATCGGCAGCGCATCCATGTCGGCGCGCAGCCCGGTCACCGGCCCCTCGCCCTGGCCGCGGATCAGCGCGACGATGCCTGTCTTCGCGATGCCGGTATGGATCTCGTCGACGCCGATTTCGCGCAGCCGTTCCTCGACGAAGGCCGCGGTCTGGAACAGATCGAAATCGAGTTCCGGGATGGTGTGCAGATGCCTGCGCCAGGCACGCAGTTCGGGCTCGTACTCGGCGATGCGGTTGATGACGGCCATGAATCCTCCACAGGGCTGGCTCCCCGCGCCATGGCTAGCAGAGCGCGGCCCTCAGAGCCAGCGCCGCGTGCGGCGTAGAAAGCCCTCATACGCGCCGCCAAATTTGGCGGTCAGGTATTCCTCCTCGCGCAGCACCACCCCGTAATGCAGCACCGCCCACAGGATCACGGCAATCGGGATCGCCCAGTCGAGCGAGAAGGTCAGCGCCAGGCCGATCTGAAAGATGACCATGCCCAGATACATCGGGTTGCGGGTGAAGCGGTAGGGACCGGTTTCGACCAGCTTCAGCGCCGGCTGATGCGGGTTGACGTTGGTGCCCGCCCGCTTGAAGGCGCGCGCGCCCGATATGGCCAGCCCGCCGGCGAGAAGCAGGAGGACAAGGCCAGGAACCAGCCCCGCCCAGGCTCCGGGCGCCGGCAGGAGGCCCAGAGGCACGAGCCATTCCAGAACGATGGCGGCTGCCGGCGCGATGGCCGAGGCCAGCGGCGGAAAGATCACGATATCGGGACGGTCGCGGTCTTCGGTCATGACGTCATGCCCTTTCGGCTGTATCCGGCGCATAATGTAAATGGCATTTACATCGGGCCGCACCAAGACCGATCCGCATTGCTCGCGAAGGCGTGATCGAATGCCGCCAACTTCGCCTTGCCTGTGGCCCGGCTTTCGTCGATTGTGAACAAATGGGGAACGACAGGGAGACGACAATGTCGGACACGACACTTTCAGCGATTGCCAACCAGCTTGTGGATTGCTGCAGGACGCAGCGGGAGCTGGAGGCGCTGGATACGCTCTACGCGCCCGATGCGGTCTCGGTCGAGGCCACGGCCGAGCCAGGCGGCGAGCGCGAGACCCGCGGCCGCGAAGGCATCCGCGGCAAGCATGCCTGGTGGGCGGAGAATTTCGAGGTGCATGGCGGCGAGCTCGATGGCCCCTATCTGCATGGCGATGACCGGTTCGGGGTCATCTTCGAGATCGATGCCACCCACAAGCCCAGCGGCGAGCGCCACAAGATGAAGGAGATCGGGATCTATACCGTCTCGAACGGGAAGATCTCGCGCGAGGAATTCTACTACACCATGTGACCCGCCTTGCAGCGGCGCAGGGGCGATCCCACGATCTGCGGCGACGGCACGGTCTCATCCGTATTGCGCCGCAGCATGGCCCTTGGACTCCGCTCACGGCAGGCGTAGAATGAACCATGGACTCGCTGCTTCTCTTCCTTGGCATCTGGGCGGCCAGCTATGCCGCGCATCTGGCGCTCTATTTCGGACAGGGCGTCATCCTGACGGCCATCAACCGCCGCCACCCGGAACGCCGCATCCAGCCGAAGCGCCGCGGAGAGGATCGGGCGCGCGTCGAGATCCTCGCATCGGTGAAATCGCTGGTGGTGACCTCGGGCTGTCTTGCCGGCGGCATCTTCCTGCCGATGCAGGGGATCACGCTGTGGCCGCCGCTGGAGCTGACATGGATCAGCGGCATCGGCATGTTCGCGCTCACCCTGCTGCTTTACGACACCTGGTTCTACTGGGGCCACCGGCTGATGCATGTCCGGGCGCTCTACAAGCACCATTTCTGGCATCACCGCAGCGTGGCGCCGACGGTATGGTCGAACTATTCCGACACGCTGATCGATGCCTTCGCCATGCAGAGCTTCTATCTGGTCATGCCGCTGATCCTGCCGATCCCGCCCGTTGTGCTGGTGGCAGCCCGGCTGTGGGACCATGTCAACGGGCAGATCGGGCATTCGGGCTTCGAGTATTTCGCCGACCGGACCACGCGCTTTCCCTCGCCCATGGTATGCGTGACCTTCCACGACCAGCACCACGAGCATTTCAACTACAACTTCGCCAATTACTTCAGCCTGTGGGACCGGATCTGCGGAACGCTCGATCCCGATTACGACCGCAAGGTGGGGGAGTTCGAGCAGATCAGGCAAACTCGATAGCCGTTCAATTCCGGCATCCCTGGTACCTGAGGGCCCCGATCGTCAAAGAGGGCGGTGCCCGACCCTGGGAGGGCGCGGCTCAACGGCGGGGGTGGCAACGGCGGCTCGACCATGCCCGTCGAGCAGGTTCCTGAGACTCCGTCGCAATGCGCCCTCCCGGGGGGAGGGTCGGGCGCCGCCCGGCTGCGCCGGGCGATGCTTGTGTCAACGCAAGTACGTTAACCGCATGGCGGATCGCCCCAAGCATGCGGTGTAGCGCTCCAACAATCTAGGCGCCGTACACTCGATCGGCACCGCTTCCTGCCGCAAAGCCCTCTCAAGCGTCCCAGCCTGCCCTTATGATCCCGACACGACATCAGCGCTCAATGCGATGCAAGCTCCGGCGGCATGCCCTTTGGTGCCAACCGCAGCCCGAAGGCTGCGCTCTTCTTTTACTGCGACACATCGCGGCGAGAGGAGGTGAGGCATCTGAACGTAAAAACCTACCGCGTGGTCATGGTTGTCGTTGCAATTATCGGCGTGATCGTTGCCATCGCGAGGCTCTGGACAGGCACCTGACCTGAAAGGAGTACCCCCGCCGAGCGGCAACTCGGCGGGGGATCTTGGTTTCAGTGAGGCACTGAACGTTTTCCTACCTTGTCTGCTATCTTAGCATCCGATTAACATTCCGTAAATGTGTGGATCGGAATTGTTTCAACCAAGCTCGCAGGCCCCTCAATCCACGAACGCCTTCTCGATCACGAACTGGCCGGGCTCGGAATTCGAACCCTCGATCATGCCCGCTTCCTCGCAGATCGCCTTGTGTTCGAGCAGCATCGCCATGGAGCCGCAGATCATCACCCGGTCATGGGCGGGTTCCAGCGGCGCGCCGGTGGCCTTTTCAAAGCGGCCGTCGCGCAGCCAGTCGGTCATCCGGCCCATCTGTTCGGAGGGCTCGCGGGTGGTGGTGCAGATATGCTTCAGCTTGCCGCCCACCATCTCGCGCATCAGTTCGTCGGCCTCGATCTGCGCCACCAGATGCTTGCCATAGTCCAGCTCGCGCAGCTCGCGGCAGGTATGGGTGAGGATCACCTCGTCGAACTTCTCGTAGGTTTCCGGGTCGCGGATGATCGAGGCGAAGGGCGCGATGCCGGTACCGGTGGCAAACAGGATCAGCCGCTTGCCGGGCAGCAGCGCATCATGGACCAGCGTGCCCACCGGCTTGGGCCGCATCACCACCATGTCGCCCAGCTTCAGGTGCTGCAGGCGCGAGGTCAGCGGGCCGTCCTGGACCTTGATGGAA
>RFIR01000346.1 GCA_003695135.1 Alphaproteobacteria bacterium
CCAGACCAGCGCATCGGCCAGCGGCTCGGCGGCGAGATAGACGTATTTCTTCTCCGCCGCCAGCGAGGAGATTGCCAGCCCGACATGGCTGAAGATGGTGCCGGTCAGCATCACCGTGCCGTCGCGGGTCATCAGCTCCTCGGCGATCTTGACGGCCTCGCCCGGCTCGCCCTGATCATCGCGATAGACGAACTGGAGGGGCCGGCCGAGCACGCCGCCGGCGCCGTTGATCTCTTCCAGCGCCAGTTCGATGCCCTGCCTGTAGGGGCCGGCAAAGGCGGCCATGCGCTTGTAGTGGTTGATCTCGCCGATCTTGATCGGCTCGGCCGCGCCGGCCGTCAGCGCCGAGACCGCCAGGGCCGCCGCCGCGGCCAACGTCGTGACAAGTTTCATTCTCACCTCTCCTGTCCTTGCTCCAATGCCCCTTTTGCGGGGCGGTTCAGTCATGATGCACATAGGCCGGTTTGACCGGCGCGCCGAGATCGCGGGTGCGCTCGGCCTCGATCAGGTCGCGGATGCGCTTGCGATAGACGTTCGGCGCCTTGTCGATGGCGATGCGGATCGGCCGGCGCTTCAGCGGGCGGGCCTCCTCGCGCTGGATCGCCTCCAGCACCGCCTTGTCCTCGGCAAAGGCGGCGGCAAGCAGCGTGTCGATCTGCTCGGAGGCGGCATCGTCCTCGATCGCGGTGTTGCGGATGTGAAGCCAGCGGTCGATGGTGTGATCGGGGCCGACCGGGGTCAGCAGATGGATCGCGAAGACCCGCACGCCGCGGTCGCGTTCCTCCTCCGGCAGCGCCAGCGCGGCATCGGCCGAGCCGAAATCGATCACCGCCGTGCAGGGCAGATGCAGGTAGTAGTAGTGCCAGCGGTCGACATTGCCCGAGAATCCGCCGAATTTCTGGAAGAAGCCCACCGGCGGCGCGTCGCGGATCCAGCGCCAGGCGGTGATGACGGGGCCCGAGGTCGAGACATGCACCGGCACGTTCTCGCTCGCCGCATTGCCCAGCGTGGTCGGGTGCACGAAGCTGACATGGGCGGGGTCGACGAGGTTCTCGGCCACGTTGAGGTAATGCGCCTTCAGATGCAGCGCCCCGCCCTGATGGGTGCACCAGCGCGGATCGGAAAATTCCGGCAGGTCGAAGACGGTGTCGGGATCGGCCTTCTCCGGCTCGCCCATCCACACCCAGACGATGCCGTGGCGTTCATGCACCGGATAGGCATCGACGAAGGCGGCGGCAGGCAGGTTTTCCTGCCCCGGCACCCGCACGCAGCGCCCCGCCGTATCGAAGGTCATGCCGTGATAGCCGCATTGCACGGTATCGCCGATGCGCCTGCCCATCGACAGCGGCAACAGCCGGTGCGGGCAGCGATCCTCCAGCGCCACCACCCGCCCGTCGGAGGCGCGGAACATTACCAGATGTTCCTCCAGTATGGTCACCCGGCGCAGATCCTCGCCGAACTCGCTGGCAAAGCCGGCGACATACCAAGCGTTGCGGACATACTCCATCAGATGCCTCCCCGACAAGTCGGCTCTGCCACTCCAATGCCCCGGTTCAAGGCCTTGACGCGGTGCGGCGAGGGCGGTGGCCGACCCTGGGAGGGCGCAAGCCAAGGCCGATTGTCGCGAGGATGGCGCAACATGGTCCGCCGTTCGATCTCGTCACGACGCGCGGATATGCGCCCTCCCGGGGGGAGGGTCGGGCGCCGCCCGGCTGTGCCGGGCGAGGCAAGCGTTTGCATTCGTCCCCGGCCCCTGGACGCGCCGCAAAAGGGGTTCGATTGTGTCGATCCATCCACTAGCGCAGCCCGTCCTTGCCCTCGGCCTCTTCATGGGTCAGGCCGCCCACCCGCGGCAGCGGCCGGCCGGAATCGGTCACCGCGACCGCAACGAGGATCTCGTTGGCCCGCGGCGCGTCGTTGACCTGCACCTCCATGCCGTCGAAATGCGAGCGCACATAGGCCGCGTCCTTGTGGCCGAGCGGGATGTCGAGCGGGTGGCCCATGGCGCCGCGCTTCTTGTTCGAGGGCACCAGCGCCGCGCCCTTCTCCACCGCCGCGCGCAGGGGCTTGCCCAGCCGCGGATGCAGGATGGCCGCGGCGTGTTCCAGCTCGCCATTCTCGCCCACCAGCGCCGCCTTGCCATAGCTTTGCGCCTGCCCCGGTTCGATGCCGAGGGCCTCAACGCATTTGCGGCCGAGAAGGCCGCCGAGCTCCTCGCCGATCACCATCAGCGGCTCCAGATCGGCCTCGTAGCGGCCGGCCAGCGGGTTCTCGATCACCGCGATGGCGGCGGCGCGGCGCGTGGGCGGATCGATCTTCCGGCCCATCTCGCTCAGCGTCTCCTCGACCACGGTGACAAGCTTGCGGATCCTCGCGGTTCCCATCCTCTCACTCCTTCCCGATCAGGCCGGAAGCTGCCCCGACCGTGACAGATCGGCCCTGCAAGGTCAAAAACGCAGCGCGCACCCGGCCAGCGTCGATATAGGCGCGCGCCCGCGCCGCACCGGCCGCCAGGGCGCGCTCCACGCTTGCCGCGTCGAGCACCGGTACATCCACGGTCACGAGCCGCGCGCCGAGATCGCTGTCGGGGGCGAGTTCGCAGGCCGGACTCCGGGCGATGCGGGCATCGCCGGGCAGATCGACGGCATTGGCGATCAACGTGGCGGCGGCGTCCGCCGTGGCGGCATCCGAGGCCAGTACGGTAACCGCATCGGCGATGCCCAGCGAATGGGAGCGACCGCGCCAGCCGCTGGTGGCGATGCCGCCGATGCCGTCCCCAGCCCGCACCCGCACCGTGCCGGCGCGATCTCCGGTCACCGGATCGGCGGCGACCGCGATGCGGAACGCCTCGCCCGGCGCCAGCCAGATCGCGATGTCGCCGCCATTGTTCACGCTGGCCCGCGCCAGCGACCGCCCGCGCCGCATCGCCGCCAGCACATGATCGGCCACCGCCCCGGCCACCGCGGCCATCGGCGTGACGAAGCGCTCGGGGAACCGCCGCACCGCGCGTGTCATGGCGCGCGCAACCTGGCCCCGCGGCCTCGGCGCGCCACGCACATCGGCGCGCAAGAGCGGCAGCTCGGCCACCAGCGCCTCCAGCACCCCGTCGAAGACCTCCACCGC
>RFIR01000347.1 GCA_003695135.1 Alphaproteobacteria bacterium
ATATTTATCAATCAACAGTGAAAACAAGAAGAGCGCATGTGGCGCCACAATTTCGTGGCGCCCGCGCGGAACGCCCGGGTCTGGCTGGTTGAGTTTTGCGGAAGTCTCTACCAAACAAGTGAAAATCAGGACCAAACTTCACGGGCGCCGCACTTCGCCTCCGCCCGTGCACATCGGCACGGGCCGGCGCTGCCTGCCGCGATGCAAGAGCGTCATGCCTTTCCGGTCCCCGGCCTCGCGCCGCCCTTTTCCGATCGGGCCGGATGGTCGCGATCGCCGGGCCCTTTCCCGCCCCTAGACGCCCCCGATCTCGAAAGCTTCGGGCATTCTCGCCAGACAAGTCGGTCGAAGGGGCGGCTGGTATGATCCGTGCGCCCGGTCACTCGGCCGCAGGATTGCATATTGAATTGTTCACGACTTGCGGGGTGCGAATTCGGCGCGATTCGAAGAATCGACTCCCATTTCGCGCCGATCCGTGTATTGTTAACCGCAGGCTCGCAGGGCGGGGTGTGGTCGCGTTTTCCGTCCGTGCGGGCCGAGGGTGGGGTAACGGTACACTGGCACGGATGACGTGCGCCGGTACCCGAGTGAAGGAGTGGCGTATGCCGGAAATGAGCGAGATCAAGCAGGCGCTTGTCGAGCTGACGGGCTCGCTGAGCTCCCTTCCCGACATTGCAGGGCTGGAACCGAACCAGTATCTGGCCATCGGGCTGCTGGTTCTGGTCTTCGGGCGCTTTCTGATCGGCAATCCCAGCCGAAGGCGCTGAGCGCGCGGACCGGGCTCATCGGCCTGCCCCGCAGACGGGGCAGTCCTCTCGCCGTGCGACGCGCATCTTGCGGGTCTCGGCGTACAGACAGTCATAGATCATCAGCGACCCGGCCAGGCCCTGGCCCGCGCTGGCGATGTGCTTGACCGCCTCGGCCGCCATCATGGCGCCGATGACGCCGGCCAGCGCGCCCAGAACCCCGGCCTCGGCACAGTCCGGCGCCAGGCCGGGCGCGGGCGGCCGGGGAAACACGCAGGCATAGCAGGGCGCGCCCAGATGCGGGGCGAAGAGCGAGATCTGCCCCTCCCACTGGCTGAGCGCGCCCGAGATCAGCGGCACCCGCGCCGCGACCGCGGCCTCGTTGACCAGATAGCGGGTGGCGAAGCTGTCGGTGCCGTCCAGCACCAGATCCCGCCCGGCCACGAGTTCGTGCACGTTGTCGGGGCCGAGATGCAGCGCATGGGTCTCGATGACCGTGTGCGGATTGAGCGCGGACAGACGTTCGGCCGCGGCCTCGGCCTTGGGCCGGCCGGCATCGGCGCTGACATAGATCACCTGCCGCTGCAGGTTCGACAGCGAGACCGTGTCGTCATCGACCAGCGAAATGTGCCCGACCCCGGCCGCGGCGAGATAGAGCAGCGCCGGCGCGCCCAGACCGCCGGCGCCGACCACCAGCACCGAGGCCGCCTTCAGCCGTGCCTGCCCCGGCCCGCCGAGCTCGCGCAGCACGATGTGGCGGGCATAGCGGTCGAGTTCCTCGGGTGAAAAGCTCATGGGGTTCCGAACCTCCTCCGGTTCCGACCGGTGATCGCGGCCGGTCTCACAGCCCCTCGAACAGCGCCGTGGACAGATAGCGCTCGGCAAAGCTGGGCAGGATCGCCACGATGCGCTTGCCCGCCATCCCCTCGCGTGCCGCGATCTCCAGCGCCGCGGCCACCGCCGCGCCCGACGATATGCCGCCGGGGATGCCTTCCATGGCCGCGAGCCGGCGCGCGGTGACGAAGGCGGTCTCGTTGCCGATGGTCAGCACCTCGTCGATCAGGCCGGTGTCGAGGATGCCCGGCACGAAGCCCGCGCCGATGCCCTGGATCTTGTGCGGCCCCGGCGCGCCGCCGGACAGCACCGGGCTGTCCTCGGGCTCGACGGCAACGATGCGGGTGGCCGGGCGCCGCTTCTTCAACACCCGGCCGACGCCGGTGATGGTGCCGCCAGTGCCGACGCCGGAGATGAACACGTCGATCTCGCCGCCGGTATCGGCCCAGATCTCCTCGGCCGTGGTCTCTTCGTGGACCTTCGGATTGGCGGGATTCTCGAACTGCTGGGGAATGATCGCGCCGGGGATGTCCGCTGCCAGCTGCTTTGCGCGTTCGATCGCGCCCTTCATGCCCAGCGCGGCATCGGTCAGCTCCAGCTCGGCGCCCAGCAGCGCCAGCATCTTGCGCCGTTCCACCGACATGCTCTCGGGCATGCACAGGATCAGCCGGTAGCCGCGCGCGGCGGCGACGAAGGCGAGCGCGATGCCGGTATTGCCCGATGTCGGCTCGACGATCACCCCGTCCGGTTTCAGCCTGCCCGAAGCCTCCAGCGCGTCGATCATCGCCACGCCGATGCGGTCCTTCACGCTGGCCAGCGGGTTGAAGAATTCCAGCTTTCCGCAGATCTCGGCCGCAACCCCCGCCTCGGCCGCCATGCGCCGCAGCCGCACCAGCGGCGTCGACCCGAAGGTGTCGGTGATGCTGTCATAGATCCGTCCCCTGGGATGGGCGTCATACATGGCTCGATCGCTCCTGCTGCCTGCCGTGGTTGCACCGCTCCGCCGGCCTTCGTCAAATGGTGAAATCCGCCCCGCGCTCATCCGCGCGCGGGATGCCCAGCGCCTCGGCCCGGGCGCAGAGATCCTGCATGGTGATGGCATCGAGCCGGGCGAGGATCTCGGCCTGCAACTCGTTCCAGATCGGCGCGATGACCTTTGCGCCGAGCTCGGCCGCGGAGGCCGGCGTCTCGCTCTCGGCCTCCATAGCGCTGACCACCCGCACGATCTCGCCCAGCGTCACCCGCCGCCGTTCGCGCGCCAGGATATAGCCGCCGCGCGGCCCGCGCATGCCCTTCAGTATGCCGGCGCGCACCAGCTGCTGGAGCACCTGTTCGAGATAGCGCGCGGGAATGCCCTGGCGTTCGGTGATGTCGCGCGACTGCACCGGGGCAGGCCGGGCGTTGTAGGCCACATCCAGCACCGCTTCCAGCGCCAGCTCGGTCTTGCGTGACAGCCTCAGCACCGCTCACACCCCCGTCGATCCGAATCCGCCCGCCCCGCGCTCCGTGTCGGGAAGGGCGTCCACCTCCTGCCAGACACAGCGGGCGACCGGCGCCAGCACCGCCTGGGCGATGCGCATGCCCGGCGCGATTTCCACCTCTGCGCCGCCGAGATTGATCACCAGCACCCCGCATTCTCCGCGATAATCGGCATCGAGCGTGCCCGGCGCGTTGACGATGCCGATGCCGTGACGCAGCGCAAGCCCGGATCGCGGCCGGATCTGCAGCTCGAAGCCCTCCGGCACCGCGAAGGCGAAACCGGTCGGGATCAGCCGCCGCTCGCCGGGGGCCAGCCGGACGGGCGCATCGAGCCGGGCGCGCAGATCCATCCCCGAGGATCCGGCGGTCTCGTAGGCCGGCAGCGGCAGCGCGTGCGCTCCCACCCGCGCGATGGCGACCTGAACGTTCACGTCACCGCCCCCAGCGCCACGGCGATCTCGCGCGCGAGCCGCGCGGCGACCTCTTCCTTGCTCATCCGCGGCCATTCGGTGGCACCGGCGGCAGTGATCAGCGTCACCGCATTCTCGCTGCCGCCCATGATGCCGGTATCGGGCCGGACGTCATTGGCGAGGATCCAGTCGCAGCCCTTGCGTTCGCGCTTGGCGGTGGCATTGGCGATGACGTCGTCGGTCTCGGCGGCAAAGCCGACCACCAGCTGCGGGCGGTTCTGCTCCAGACGGCTGACCTCGCGCAGGATGTCGGGGTTCTCGGCCAGACGCAGTGCGGGCGGCGCGCCGGTGGCATCCTTCTTCATCTTCGAGGTGACGGCATTCTCCACCCGCCAGTCGGCCACCGCGGCGGCAAAGATCGCGGCATCGACCGGCAGCGCGGCCATGACCGCATCACGCATCTCGCGCGCGGTCTCCACCTCGATGCATTGCACCCCCTCGGGGCGCGGCGCGGTTGCGGGGCCGGTGACGAAGACCAGCTCGGCCCCCAGCCGGGCCAGCGCGGCGGCGATGGCGCTGCCCTGTGCGCCGGAGGAGCGGTTGGCGATGTAGCGCACCGGGTCGATCGGCTCATGGGTCGGGCCGGAGGTGACGAGAATGCGCCGCCCGGCAAGCGGGCCTTTCCGCAGACGCCGTTCGATCTCGGCCAGGATCGCCGCCGGCTCGGCCATGCGGCCGGGGCCGTACTCGCCGCAGGCCATCTCGCCCTCATCGGGGCCGACCACGCCGATGCCGTCGCCCCGCAGCGTGGCGAGATTGCGCCGGGTGGCCGGGTGGTTCCACATCCGCACATTCATTGCCGGGGCGATCAGCACCGGGGTATCGGTGGCCAGAAGCAGGGTGGAGGCGAGATCGTCGGCGTGCCCGCCGGCCATCTTCGCCATCAGATCGGCGGTGGCCGGTGCGACCACGATCAGATCGGCCGCGCGCGAGAGCCGGATATGCCCCATCTCGGCCTCGTCGGTCAGATCGAACAGCTCGCGATAGCAGCGCCGGCCCGAGATGGCGGCGAAACTGAGCGGGGTGACGAACTGCTCGGCCGCGCGCGTGGTCACGCAGGTCACGGCAAATCCGGCCTTTTGCGCCAGCCGCACCAGCTCCAGCGATTTGTACGCCGCAATGCCGCCACCGACGATCAACAGGATGTGCCGCTGGCCTTGCATGGATAATCCCGTTCCCTGACCCCGCCCCGAAAGTTTTCCGTACGGGGTTTGTAGTTTGTGTGCGCGGCGGCCGCAAGGCCGGCCAGTGATCGGTGATTGACGAACGGCATGACGGACCCCGAGCCCGCGGGCAGGGCGGGGTCGGCCGGGGCGCGGGCCTCGGCGATGGTGATATCGGCAGGGGCAGGCGCCCGCGCCGCTGCACTGATTTTCACCTTTGTTTGGAAGAGACCCCTGCAAAACTCCGGCGCGACGGGGCATCCTGGGCGAGACGCGCTTTCTGCCGATGTGTATTGCGCGCATGTAAAGTAATTAGAAAATAATTCCCCAATCAATATTTTCCAATCAACAGTGAAAATAATCACGACATGAATGGTGCCGCATTTCGCGGCGCCCGAGCGCAACGCCCGGGTCTGGCCAGCGGAGTTTCGCAGGGGTCTCTAGAAAATAATTCCCCAATCAATATTTTCCAATCAACAATGAAAATATGAGAAACGTCACCGGCGCCGCATTTCGCCTCCGCCCAGGCGCACGGGCGGGGCCCGGCGCTCCTCGTAGTGCTGCTCGTAGGGTGCGCATTCATGGCGCACCCCCATCCGGTGCCCGGCCCCGCCCGCACGCCCGGCGGAGGCAAGCGGAGGCAAAATGCGGGGCCGGCGGCGTCAGCCGGAAAATGCCGTGCAGGGATCGGGACGCTCGACCGGATCGGTCTGCAGCACCCGGTCGAAGGGCGCATCGGAAGCTGCGGTCGATTCGATCTGGCCCACCGCCTCCACCGCCAGATCGGACCGGGCGCGGCGCAGCAGGAACGGTGCGGCCCAATCGGTGCGGGCATGGCCGTTGCCGGTGATGACCAGAACCGGCCCCCCTGTCTCGTCGAGCGCCCGCAGCGCGGCATCGGCCAGGGCCGCGTCGCGCAGCCGCTGCACCTCGACCATGCCGGGCAGCAGGTTTTCGGGCAGCGCATTGCAATGGGCCTGCATCTGCAGCGCCTCGCGCCGTTTCTGCTGATCCGCGGGCAAGGGGGTGGCGAGGGCGAAGCGCGTGGCGGCCTCCGGCCCGATCACCGCCGCCGCTCCCTCCTTCACCGCCCGGCGGGCGGCTTCGCGCGGGATTTCCGCCCCGTAGATGCGGGCCTTCGGGGCCGCCTCCATGATCTGCGCATACTGGGCGAAATCGGGCCAGCCCGAATGCTGCCAGTCCAGCGCCTCGGCCAGCGCCGCGCGCGGGGCGCCTTCGGCCCGCAGGCGGTTGAGCGTCTCCTCGGCCGCGCGCGGGATCATCTCGAAGACGATGGCGGCAGGCGCAATTTCGCGTGCCATGCGCGCCTGGGTTTCGTGATGGGCCGGGTTGTCATGCACCTCGCCCACGAAGACGATGCGGGGCGCTTGCGGGGCGATCGGACCCACGCCCGGTGCGCAGGCGGCCAGGGCCAGGAGGGCGGCGGCGAAGGCGGCGGATCTACAGGGGCTCATGCCGTCAGCCTAGCGGATCGTCCCTGCCGCTTGAAACCCGCTTGTCGGATGCCGGACCGCCACGCCGGGCGGCCCGGTTCAGAAGGGCAGGCCGACATAGTTTTCGGCGAACGATCCCTTCGCCATGTCGGACGAAAACAGGTATTCCAGCTCGGTGCGCTGCAGCCTGCGGTCATAGGGGATGGCGTCGGGGAAGGTGTGCAGCAGCATCGTCATCCACCACGAGAAGCGCTGCGCCTTCCAGATCCGGGCCAGCGCCCGCTGCGAATAGGTCTCCAGCCCGATATCGTCGCTGTTGTGATAGTGATCGACCAGCGCGTGATAGAGATAGTAGATGTCTGAGGCGGCCGAGTTCAGCCCCCGCGCGCCGGTGGGTGGCACGATATGCGCGGCATCGCCGGCGAGAAACAGCCGGCCGTGACGCATCGGCTCGGCCACGAAGCTGCGCAGCGGGGCGATGGATTTCTCGATCGACGGGCCGGTGATCAGCGCCTCGGCCACGTCCTGCGGCAGCCGGCGCCTGAGTTCGTCCCAGAAGGCGTCGTCGGACCAGTCCTCGACCCGGTCGCTCAGCGGAACCTGGATGTAGTAGCGGCTCAGCACCTGGCTGCGCAGCGAGCACAGCGCGAAGCCGCGATCGTGGCGGGCATAGATCAGTTCGGGTGAAACCGGCCTGGTGCGCGACAGCACGCCAAGCCAGCCGAAGGGATAGACCCGCTCGTATTCGCGCAGCACGCCCCGGGGGATCGACTTGCGGCTGACGCCGTGAAAGCCGTCTGCGCCGATGATGAATTCGCAATCGGCGCGCCGCTCCACGCCGTCTTCGCGCCAGGTCAGATACGGCGCATCGGTCTCGATGCCGTGCGGCTGCACATCCCCGGCATTGTGGATGACGATGCCGCCGGCCTTGTCGCGCGCCTCATAAAGATCGCGGGTCAGCTCGGTCTGGCCATAGACCATCACCGAATTGCCGCCGGAGTATTTGGCCAGGTCGATACGCTCGCGGATCCCGTCATGGGCGATGTAGAGCCCGGTATGGATCTCGCCCTCGCGATCCATGCGCGCGCCGCATTCGGCCTCGCGCATCAGATCGGCAAAGCCGTGCTCCAGCACACCGGCACGGATGCGCCCCAGCACATGTTCGCGGCTGTGCTTTTCCAGAACGATCGTGTCGATGCCCTTCAGATGCAGCAGCTGCGACAGCAGCAGCCCCGACGGGCCTCCGCCGATGATTCCGACCTGGACCTTCATGCCTTTGCCTCCCTGTCATCGGTTCCGGTTTGCCCCGGCGCGGGCCGGTGCGGAATGGACGCATCGCGCCGATTCATGTACGAATCGAACATGGGCGCGGAAAACGCGAACGGCACGCGGATCGCCAATTTCAACCTGTTCGGCGAGGCGGGCGAGCTGCCCGACGTGGTGCATTGCGAGACCATCGAGATCCGCTCGCAGCTGCATGACTGGGTGTTCAGGCCGCATCGCCACGCCAGGCTGCACCAGCTGCTGCTGCTCGATGACGGGGGCGGCCGGGCGGTGCTGGAGGAGCGCACCCACGCGCTGAGGCCCGGCACGCTGGTCAACGTCCCGGCCGGTTGCGTGCACGGATTCACCTTTCTTCGCGACACGACCGGCTGGGTGGTGACGCTGTCCTCGGAACTGCTCGACGAGGTGCTGCGGGCCGATGAGGGGCTGCGCCCGGTACTGGCGCGTCCGGCCGTTGCACGGCGCGATGCGCATCACCGCTATCTGGTCGGCCGTATCTTCCACGAGCACGGCCAGCGCGGCTTCGGCCGGGCGCATGTGTTGCGTGCGCTGGCGGCGCTGCTTCTGGGCCATGTCGCGCGCACCCTGCAGGACTTGCACCGATCGGACATGCCGCGCGCAGACAATCCGCTGCTTGTCCGCTTCGAGCGTCTGCTCGAGGAGAACTTCCGCAACCGCTGGGGCGTGGCCGATTATGCCGGACGGCTGTCGGTCTCGCCCACCCATCTGAGCCGGGTGACGCGGGCCGCGACCGGGCTGTCGGCCGCCCGCGTCATCGAGGAGCGCGTGATCCGCGAGGCGCGCCGGCAGCTGGTCTTCACCAATCTCGGCATCTCGCAGATCGCCTATCTTCTGGGATTTGGCGACCCGGCCCATTTCAGCCGGGTGTTCTCGCGCGCCACCGGCCTGTCGCCGCGGGCGTTCCGGGCGCAGATCGAACGCGGCGGGTAGCCGGGGTTGCCGATCAGACGCAAGCGGGGCCATGCTGCGCCGAGAATGCGCAGGATTTCGGCGGGATCGGAATTGCGCGCGCGCAAAGTAATTAGAGAGACCCCTGCGAAACTCCGCTGGCCAGACCCGGGCGCTGCGCTCGGGCGCCGCGAAATGCGGCGCCGGTCATGTTGCGATTATTTTCACTGTTGATTGTCAAATATTGATTGGGGAATTATTTTC
>RFIR01000348.1 GCA_003695135.1 Alphaproteobacteria bacterium
GATCTGATCTTCTGGGAGGACAAGTTCCGCGGCGTCTGCGACGAGCTGATCATCTGCACCGATGACGGCTCGGCCGGCATCAGGGGGCTGGTGACGCTGGGCATCGAGCAGGCCGCGGCGGCCCATGACGACATCGACGAGGTCATCGCCATCGGCCCGCCGATCATGATGCGCGCCTGCGCCGAGACCACGCGCAAGCTGGGGCTGAAGACCATCGTCAGCCTCAACCCGATCATGGTCGACGGCACCGGCATGTGCGGCGGCTGCCGGGTCAAGGTCGACGGGCGCATCCGCTTTGCCTGCGTCGACGGGCCGGAATTCGACGCCCACAAGGTGGATTTCGACGATCTGATGGCCCGGCTGCGCCGCTATCGCGCCGAGGAGACCGCGGCGCTGGAACGCTGGCAGGAAAGCTGCCGGCGGCTGACGCTGCAGCCCGAAGGCGGGGGGTGACGGCGGCGGGGGTGAGAGAAGGAGGCCGCGCAGATGGCGCGCAAGACGATCCGCTCGATTCCGCAGGAACGCGCACCGATGCCGATGCAGGACCCCGCGATCCGCGCCCGCAATTTCGACGAGGTGGCGCTGGGCTTTGATACCGACGCCGCGCTTCTGGAATGCGAACGCTGCCTGATCTGCCCGCAGCCCGCCTGCGTCGAGGGCTGCCCGGTCAATATCGACATCCCCGGCTTCATCACCCGCATGCTGAAGCACGATTATCGCGGCGCCTATGACGTGCTGAGCGATTCCACGCTGTTGCCGGCGATCTGCGGCCGGGTCTGCCCGCAGGAAGACCAGTGCGAGGGCGTCTGCCCGGTCGGCGCGACGCTGGAGCCGGTGGCGATCGGCCGGCTGGAACGCTGGCTTGGAGACAGGGCGATCGCCGAGGGCTGGCGCCAGAGCGCCCATATCGAGCCGGTCCCGCACAGGGTGGGCATCATCGGCTCCGGCCCCGCCGGCATGGCCTGCGCCGCCGATCTGGCCAAGGCCGGCTGCAAGGTGACGGTGTTCGAGGCGCTGCATGAACCCGGCGGGGTTCTGCGCTATGGCATCCCCGAATTCCGTCTGCCCAATTCCGTGGTCGATGCCGAGATCGGCGGGCTGAAGGAGCTTGGCATCGACATACGCTGCAACACGCTGGTCGGCCGGCTCTTCACCATCGAGGACATGCTGAACGAGATGGGCTTCGATGCCGTCTTCATCGGCACCGGCGCCGGGGCGCCGCGCTTCATGGACATCCCCGGCGAGAACCTCAACGGCGTGCTGTCCGCGAACGAGCTGCTGACCCGCTGCAACCTGATGCATGCCGGCCAGTTCCCCGATTACGACACGCCTTTGGGCATCGGCCGCCGCATCGCGGTGATCGGCGCGGGCAACACCGCGATGGACGCGATGCGGGTCTGCCTGCGGCTGGGGGCCGAGGAGGTGCACTGCGTCTACCGCCGCACCGACGCCGAATGCCCTGCCCGGCTGGAGGAGCTGCACCACGCGCAGGAGGAGGGCATCGAATTCCACTGGCTGACCGCGCCGGTGGAAATCCTCGGCGACGAGGACGGCCGGGTGCGGGCGATGCGCTGCATCCGCATGGAGCTGGGCGAGCCCGACGCCTCCGGCCGCCGCCGACCGGTGCCGGTGGAGGGCAGCGAGTTCGAATTCGCCGCCGACACCGTGGTCTATGCCATCGGCACCCAGCCCAACCCGATTCTCGGCCAGACCTCGCGGCTGAAGCTCGATGCGCGCGGCTATATCGAAACCGACGAGACCCTCGCGACCTCGCTGGCCGGCGTCTATGCCGGCGGCGACATCGTCACCGGTGCGGCCACGGTGATCCTGGCGATGGGCGCGGGGCGCAAGGCCGCGAAGAGCATCCTCGACTATCTCGGCGTGCGTGACAGCAATACCGTGTTCGAGCCCGATCCGGGCGATACCTCCCAGGCGCTGTTCGGCATCCCGGCCGGCGAGATGAATTTCGTTCGGGTCAGGGCGGCCTGAACAAGGGTGGAGTGACGGACCATGCCAACCGCGTTGAAATCGAGGCCGGCCGCATCCGCAGGGCGGGAGCGGCAAGCCGAAGTGGTGCATGAGCAGATCGTCGAGATCGTCAGCGATTCCGGCGAGGGCGCGCAGCGCTGCGGCCAGTCCTTCGGCGCCATCGCCGCGCGCTCCGGTCTCGGCATCTGGACCGTCGAGATCATCCCCGCCGAGATCCAGCCGCCGCATCGCTCGGTCGCCGGCGCCAGCGGCAACCGGGTGCGGCTGGCCAGCCACCGGGTGACCAATGGCGGCGACGAGGCCGATCTGGTGATCGCCTTCAACGAGCAGGTGCTGCTGAGCCGGCTCAATGCCGGCGAGATCAGGCCCGGCGGCATCATCCTGCTCGAATCGATGTGGGCAACCGATCGCGATCCCGCCATCGCCGCCGCCTTTGCGCGGGTCCGTAACCGGGTGCGCGCCGAGGGATATCGCCTCTACGAAGTGCCGATGGAGGCGGAGTGCCTGAAATACGTGCCCGATCCGCGCAAGGGCAAGAACATGTTCGCGCTCGGCATGCTGTGCGGGATCTACTCGCTGGACATGGAGCTTGCCCGCGCCCAGGTCCGCTTCGTCTTCGCCAAGAAGGATCAGAAGATCATCGACGCCAATCTCGAGCTGCTCGATGCCGGTCGCGCCTGGGCGGACGAGAACCTCGATCTCAAATTCTCCATCCCCGCCAAGCGCGCCACCGAGCCGCAGGTGGTGATGAACGGCAACAGCGCGCTGGCGCTCGGGGTCGTCGCCTCGGGCATGGAGGTCTGCGCGATGTACCCGATCACCCCGGCGACGTCGGCCTCGCACTACCTGTCCACCATCTTCGAGAAGGTCGGTTGCGTGGTGCATCAGGCCGAGGACGAGATCGCCGCCTGCACCTTCGCCATCGGCGCCTCCTATGCCGGCAAATGCGCGCTGACCATCACCTCCGGCCCCGGCCTGTCGCTGAAGCAGGAGGCGATCGGGCTGGCGGCCATGGCCGAGATTCCGCTGGTGGTGGTCGACGTGCAGCGCGGCGGGCCATCGACCGGCCTGCCGACCAAGGTGGAACAGGGCGACCTGATGGCGGCGATCTTCGGCAATCACGGCGACGCGCCCAAGGTGGTGATGGCGGCGACCTCGATCGAGGACTGCTTTCATTCGATGATCACCGCGCGCAAGATCGCCGAGACCTTCAACATGGTGGTGATCGTGCTGTCGGACGCCAGCCTCGCCACCGCGCAGCAGCCCTTCCCGCGCCCGGTCTTCAACGAAAGCTGGCTGGCCCCGCCCATAGACCAGAGCGCGGTGCCCGAAGGCGCCAGACCCTATGACTGGGACGAACGCACCGGCATTGCCACCCGCTTCATCCCCGGCCAGCCGGGCGGCATGCACTGCGTGACCGGGCTGGCGCACAACCGCGACAGCCATGTCGCCTATGAGCCGGAGGCCAATGAGGAGGGCATGAGGATGCGCTCGCGCAAGCTGGCGGCGCTGCAGCAGACCCTGCGCACGCCGCAGGTCTTCGGCGACGAGGAGGGCGAGCTGTTGCTGATCGGCTGGGGCAGCAGCAAGGGCGCGATCGAGGAAGCGGTGAGCCGGCTGGTCGGCGAGGGCCGGGCGGTGTCCTCGCTGCACCTGAAGTTCCTCCAGCCCATGGCCACGGGCATCGGCGCGATCATGAAGAGGTTCAGGCATGTGATGACGGTGGAAAACAACTGGTCCGACCCGCCCGAGGATCCGCTGATCACCCCCGACAACCGGCGCTATTCCAGCCTCGCCACGCTTCTGCGCGCGCGCTGGCTGGTGGATGTCGATTGCTGGGGCGTGGCGCGCGGCCAGCCCCTGAAACCGGGCGCGATCCGCCGCGCGGCGCTGGCCATGCTGGACCATCGGGAGGCAATGCAATGACCGAGATGATGACCCAGTGCCTGTTGCGCATGGTCGAGGCCGAGCATGTGCTGTCGGATTATCAGAGCGACACCCGGCCGCGCTGGTGTTCGGGCTGCGGCGACAACGCGATCCTGACCGCGATGCAGAAGCTGTGCCGCGACGAGAACCTCGC
>RFIR01000349.1 GCA_003695135.1 Alphaproteobacteria bacterium
CAATCAATATTTATCAATCAACAGTGAAAACAAGAAGAGCGCATGTGGCGCCACAATTTCGTGGCGCCCGCGCGGAACGCTCGGGTCTGTCTGGTCGAGTTCTGCAGAGGTCTCTATCAATCAACAGTGAAAACAAGAAGAGCGCGTGTGGCGCCAAAATTTCGCGGCGCCCATGCGGAACGCCCAGGTCTGGCCGGCGGAGCTTCGCAGGGGGTTCTTCCAGCTCAATGCCGGCGCCGCTTTTCGCCGCGCCCGGGCGCGGCGCCCCGGTCCGGCAGCGCCTTCGCGAGGCCGCGGGCCGCCCCGCAATCGGATTCGGCCCTCGCCTGCGCTGCCCGGAGGACCGTCCCGGCGCCCGGGCAGGGCGCGGCGCATGCCCCATGACGACCGATATCCGGACGACTGGCTGTATTGCCCGCCCCGCGGGACATGGTGGCCTCAGGCCGTGAATGCCAGATCGAAGCCGCCCTCGCGCTCGGCGAGGCTGACGGCAAGCCCGTCCGCCTCGGCCCGGCGGCGGGCGAGCGGAAAATGCACCTCGGCCGGGCGCAGCTCGGCCAGCGGCGCGCCGGTGGTCAGATGCGCCCAGAGCGCGGGCTCGAACCGCATGCGACGCGCCTCGGCCAGGATGCGCAGGCACCCCTCTTCCTGCACGATCGTCAGCGTGCCGCCCACGGGCAGAGCCGATTCCGCGCACTGGATGGCCAGGAACATCAGCCGCGCCTGGGGCCGCGGCAGTGCGCGGGGCGGCCACTCGATGCGGATGCGTCCGGACCCGTAGAGGCCCTGCAGGATCTCGGTGATCTGTCGGGCATCGATCTGTTCGCTCGGCGAGGCAGCGCCGAAGGCGATGCGGTAGAAGCGCACCTTGTCCATCGCCAGGCGGACGCTTTCGTCGATGAGCTGCAGCTCGGCCGATCCCGGCATGACGGCCTGCAGAAGCTCCACCCCGTTGCCCACCGCGCCGATGGGGTTTATCAGATCGTGACAGAGCCGGGAGGCGACGAGCGCCTCGAGCTCGAGCGCCGGCGCGGATACGGTCCCGGTCATCCCGGCCCCGCGCCGTGCGGGGCCCGGGCGATGCGGGGGTGGGCGATGAACGCATTTATCGAACCGGGCGCCATCGTGCGCAACCCCAATGCGCCGGAGTGGGGTCTGGGACAGGTCCAGTCGATCATCGGTACGCGGATCACGGTCAATTTCGAGCACGCCGGGAAGGTTGTCATCAACGGCTCCAATGTCGAGCTTGAGATCGCGGCGGACGGCCAGCCGTCGCCGGGCGGGTGAAGGTTACACTGCACCAAGCTTAAGGCCGCGTTAAGCACGGAAATGTCGGCGGAGAGTTGCCTATCGGCGGCGGGAAGACTAGGTTTCGCCGCGTATGCGGGCCGGAGGGCCCGGTGAGCGGGGCCCGTCCTGATGCAGATCGACCACAGCCGGTTCACCGTTCGGCTTGCGGAAAGCGATGAGGATGTCGCCGCCGCCCAGCGTCTGCGCTATCGCGTCTTCGTCGAGGAGATGGGTGCCTCCGCCAGCCCCGAGGATGCCGCGCTGCGGCTGGAACGTGACCGCTTCGATCCCTATTTCGACCATCTCCTGCTGATCGACAACGAACTCAGGCCGGAGGACCCGCTCGACCGCGTGGTGGGCGTCTACCGGCTGATGCGCTCCGATGTCGCGCGCAGCGGTCCGGGCTTCTACGGCCAGACCGAATACGACCTGTCGCGCATCGTCGAGTCCGGGCGCCGCTCGGTCGAGCTGGGACGGTCCTGCGTGCATCCCGACTATCGCGGCGGGCTGGCGATGCATCTGTTGTGGACGGCGCTCGGCCGCTACGTGCTGGAACACGGCATCGAGATCATGTTCGGCGTGGCGAGCTTTCACGGCAGCGATCCCGAGCCGCTGGCCGAGCCGCTGTCCTATCTCTACCACTACCATCTGGCGCCGGAGGATCTGCGCGTGCGCACCCTGCCGGAGCATTTCGTCGAGATGAACCGGATGCCGAAGCAGGAGGTCTCGCGCGCCCGCGCCATGCTGCAGATCCCGCCGCTGATCAAGGCCTATATCCGGCTCGGCGGCTTCGTCGGCGATGGCGCCTTCGCCGATCGCGAGTTCAACACCGTCGATGTCTGCCTGGTGATGGACACCGCGCGGATGAAGGCGCGCTATCGCGACTACTACACCCGCTCGGCCGGGGCCCGCGCGTGAATACCTGGAACGGCGCCGAACCGCCGCGGCTGCCGCCGCCCGGCTTCGCCCGCCAGCTGGCGGGCGCGCTGCGGCTGGCTCTGATGGCGCTGGCCACCCTCGTCCTGTTCGCACTCTACCTGCTGTTCGACGGTCTGCACCGTCTGGGCCTGCCGCCGATCCATCACCGCATCCAGCAGCTGTGGGCACGGACCGGTCTTTTCGTCTGCGGGCTGCAGCCGGAGGTTGTCGGCCGGCGCATGCGGCGCGGCGGGGCACTGGTCTCAAACCATGTCAGCTGGATAGACATCTTCACGCTGCTGAGCACGGGGCGGGTCAATTTCGTCGCCAAGGCCGAGGTGCGCCGCTGGCCGGGGGTGGGCTTCCTCGCCTCGGCGACCGGCACGATGTTCATCGAGCGCAAGGCTGCCGCGGCCAGGCGCCAGCAGGAGGAGATGCGGGCACGCATCGAGGCCGGGCAGCTCCTGTGCTTCTTTCCCGAGGGCACCAGCACCGACGGGTTGCGGGTGCTCGATTTCAAGTCCTCCCTGTTCGGCGTCTTCATGACGCCGGAGCTGCGCGAGACCATGTGGCTGCAGCCGGTCACGCTGATCTACCGCCCGCCGGCGGGCGCGCCGGCGGAACTCTATGGCTGGTGGGGCGACATGCCCTTCGGCAAGAACATCTGGGACATCGTCACCCACTCCTTCGGCGGCCGGGTGACGGTGGTGTTCCATCAGGAAAGGCGGGCGGCCGAATTCGCCGACCGCAAGCTTCTGGCGCGCGATTGCGGGGCGGCGGTGGCCGAGGGCATGAAGAGCGGCGAGGTTCAGGGCATGACCGGCTGAGAAGGCGGCAGGCGCTCACGGTCTCGCCCCCCGTGTTCGGTATGTCCGGCGCATCCGGGATCGTGCCCGGGTGGTCGACAGGAAGCAGCAAGTTGTTTTCATGGAAGATCTGAACATGTTTTGCGCTGTGGTTGTTCCACACGTGTAAAGTAATTGGAAGAGACTCCTGTGAAACCCGGATGCAGGTGTGCTCTTTGAATGCACAAGAGTTCAGAGAGATTAAGTTTGCGCGCGCGTAAAATAATTAGAAAATAACTTCACAATCAATATTTATCAATCAACAGTGAAAGTAAGAAGAACGCATATGGCGCCGCATTTCGCGGCGCCCGAGCGGTCCGACAAGGTCTGGCAGGTCGGGTTTGTCAGGGGCTGTCGGATCAGGATCGAGTCGTCAGCCCTAAAAATGCCAACGCCGTAATTCTCCCACCCCCGTGTCGTCCACGGGACTGCCGGTTGCCTCGAGCCTTTCTGGTCGGTATGGGCCACGGCCTCAACTGGCACCCGAGCCGAGCGCCCCGCGCCTGCGCGCCACATGCCGGACATGCAGCGCGGTGATGACGCCGAAAACCGTGCTGGTGAGCATCACGATCAGGAGCGGCCAGGCCCCCGATTCGGGGCCGAGCAACGCCCCGGCCAACGCCGACAGCGCCGCGCCGCCGCCGACCATAAGGAGCCCGCCGAGCCCCGAGGCGCTGCCTGCCAGATGCGGCCGGACCGAGACCAGCCCGGCATTGCCATTGGGCATGGCCAGACCGTTGCCGACGCCCAGCAGCGCCACTGGCGCGAAGAAGGCGAGCGGGTGGCGCAGCCCGGACCCGTACAGCAGGAGAGCGAGGATCATGGAGATGACGGCGACGATGGCGCCGGCCAGCAGCATGCGGTCGATGCCCACCCGCATGCTGAGCCGGCCGGAGACGAAATTGCCGAACATGTAGCCGATGGCGATCGTGCCCATGTAGACGCCGACCATGCCGACGCCGAGCCCGTAGACGGTGCGCGCGACATAGGGGCCGCCGCCGAGCAGCGCGAAGAACGCCCCTGAGGTGAAGGCGATGGTCAGCGAATAGCCCCAGAACCGCTGCGAGCGCACCAGCTCGGGATAGGCACGGAACTGGGCGGCGAAGCCGGTGCTGCGGTGGCGGTTGGTCTCGCCCAGATCGGCCCGGACCAGCCACAACAGCCCCAGCCCCGCGCCGATCAGCACCACGAAGATCGAATGCCAGCCGAACAGCTCGTCGAGCACCCCGCCGATCATCGGCGAGACCATCGGCACCAGCGCCATGCCCATGGTGACATAGCCCAGCATCGAGGCGGCGCGGTCGGGCGGCACCATGTCGCGCACGATGGCACGCGACAGGATCATGCCGCCGACCACCGTGCCGCTGAACATGCGGAAGAGCAGGAAGCTTTCCGCGCTCGGCGCCAGCAGGCACCCCAGCGAGGCGACGAGGAAGATCAGGATGCAGCCCAGCATCACCGGCCGGCGTCCGTACCGGTCCGACAGCGGTCCGATCACCACCTGCAGCACCGCTGTGACGCCGAGATAGCCCGAAACCGCAAGCTGCATCAGCGCATAATCGGTCTGGAAATACCGCGCCATGCCCGGCAGCGAGGGCAGGAAGATGTTCATGTTCATCGCCGCCAGACCCGCCATCAGGGTCAGGGTGACGATGTGCGGCGCCGCAGTGCGGTCGAGGAATACCGGGTGCTGAATCTCGCTGGGCTGATCCATGCGCGCTCCGCCGCCTGTGCCGCCCGGACGGGCCGGCGCCGCGCCGCCTGCGACCGGCAAGCCCGGCCGGCCCGCGCGGCGTGTCCGGTCTTCTAGAGCCTCAAGGGCGCGAAAGGTCAATGGCCCGGTGCGATCGCCCCTGTCGGGGCCTGCGGGAAGCGGCTAGACTGGCTCGGCAAGTGCAGATCGGGGAGGTGACGCATGACCGCGGCGGCGCTTGAGGAACTCCGGGCCCGGATCCGGGCGCATCACCGGATGGAGGAACGGGCCGTCCTTGGCGAACTGATGGCCGCGGACGCACCCCCGCCCGATCTGCGCGCGCGTATCGGAGCGCGGGCGCTGGGGCTGGTGCGCGACATCCGCGCCGACCGGGCGGCCGGGATGATGGAATCCTTCCTTGCCGAATACGGGCTGTCGACCGATGAGGGCGTGGCGCTGATGTGCCTGGCCGAGGCGCTCTTGCGGGTGCCCGATGCCGAGACCATCGACGCGCTGATCGAGGACAAGATCGCCCCCAGCTCCTGGGGCACGCATCTGGGTCATTCCAGCTCGTCGCTGGTCAACGCCGCGACCTGGGCGCTGATGCTGACCGGAAGGGTGCTGCGCGAGCCGGCCGAGCCCGGCCTCGCCGCCATCCTGCGCGG
>RFIR01000045.1 GCA_003695135.1 Alphaproteobacteria bacterium
GAGCATGACGGCGTGCAGCCCGACATCGTGACGCTGGGCAAGGCGCTGGGCGGGGGCGTGCTGCCGATCGCCGCCGTGGTTGCGCGGCGCGATCTCGATATCTGCGGCGATTTCGCCATCGGCCACTACACGCATGAAAAGAACCCCGTCACCGCACGCGCCGCGCTGGCGACGCTGGAAGTGATCGAGGGCGACGGGCTGGTCGCGCGCGCCGCCGAGCTGGGCGAGTACGCGATGGACCGGCTGCGCGAGCGGCTCGACGGTGTGCCGGTGGTCGGCGACATCCGCGGGCGCGGGCTGATGTTCGGCATCGAGATCGTGGAGGATCGCGACACCCGCGAACCGGGGCGCGAGCGGGCCGAGAGCATCCTTTACGCCTGTCTCGCAGCCGGGCTCAGCTTCAAGATCAGCCAGGGCTGCGTGCTGACCCTGTCGCCGCCGCTGATCATCGCCCGCGAGGATCTCGACCGCGCGCTCGACATCCTCTGCGAAGCAATCGCTGCGACGGTTTGACGGCGCTCAGGCCGGATCGTAGATCACGCCAGCCTGTGGCGCGGAGCGACACGGGCATGCGCCCGCCCGCCCTTGTAGCGAAACCAAGAGCGATTCCAGCGGCTTGCGGCATGTTCGACCAGGATGCGCGACATGAGCCTCCTTTCCCCGGGCGTCAGCCCGGGCAGCGCCCGCCCGCCTCCCAGGCGGGCGCTTCGCGCCGCCCCGGGCGGGCACTGCCCTGAACGCCTCAAGGGCAACAGTTGGGCCGGAAACGCCTGCAAGAGATCAGGCATGAGTTGGACTTGTCGAGTCCTGGTTTTCTGAACACGATCAGCCCGGATCGTAGATCGCGCCCGCCTGTCCGGCGAGCCGCGGATCGGAAGACCGGATGCGCACCGGCCGGCCCTCGGCAAGCTCCGCGACACGCGCCAGCGCCTCGCGCTCCAGCCGCGCCATCGCCTCCTCGGTATGGAAGGCCAGATGCGGGGTCAGGATCACGTTGTCGCGCCCGTAAAGCGGGCTCAGCGCATGTCCCCTGCGCGCCAGCGGCTCACTCTCGAACACGTCGAGCCCGGCCCCGGCGATCCGGCCGGCGTCGAGCGCGCGGATCAGCGCCACCGCGTCGACCAGCGCCCCGCGCGCGGTGTTGATGAGAAAGGCGGTGGGCTTCATGGCGTCCAGCTCCGCCGCGCCGATCAGGTGATGCGTGTCGGGCTTCAGCACCGCGTGCAGCGACACGAAATCGCTGCGCGCCATGAGCCCGGTCAGGCCGTCGATCCTTTCCACGCCCAGCCGGGCCATCTCGGCCGCGCCGATGGCGGGATCGACCGCGATCACCGCCGCCCCGAAGGCGCGCGCCATGCCCGCAAAGCGCCGGCCGATGCGGCCCAGACCGACCACGCCGACCGTGCTGCCGGCAATGTCGCGCCCGATCCAGTGCGGCTCCGGCCACACCCAGCCCGCGCCTTCCATCCGGCGCTGCAGGGCGGGCAGCCGCTTGGCAAGCGCCAGCATCAGGGCAAAGGCGGCCTCGGCCACGGTCGCATCGGCATAGTCGGGCACGTTGACCACCACGATGCCGCGGGCGCGGGCGGCCGCGATGTCGATGGCGTCGATGCCCACGCCGTATTTGACGATGCCGCGCAGCCGGCTGGCCCCCTCGATCACCCGCGCGGTGACCGGCGTGTAGCACATCATCAGGATGTCGGCCTCGCCTGCCGCCTCGGCCAGCGCCGCCTCGCCCACCCCGTCGGGCAGCAGCACCAGATCGTGGCCGGCCGCGCGCAGCGCCGCATCGACGCCCGGCAGGCGCAGTTCGCGATCGGTGCGGACGATCCGCAGCCCGGCCATGCGCGCCTCAGGCGCCGGCGGCGGCGAGATCGTCCATCAGTTCGCGCCAGCGGTGGCAGGCGACCTCATGCTCGCCGCCGGCCGTTTCCAGCGCCGGCTCGTCGCGGCGGCAGATGTCGATGGCGAAGGGGCAGCGGGTCTGGAACTTGCAGCCCGGCGGCGGGTTGGTCGGCGAGGGGATTTCGCCCTCCAGCTTCTGCGCCCGGCCGCGATCGTCGGGGTCGAGCGAGGGGATCGCCGACAGCAGCGCGCGGGTATAGGGGTGGCGCGGGGTCGCGAACAGCTTTCGCGTCGGCGCGGTTTCCACCAGCCGGCCCAGATACATCACCGCGACATGGTCGCAGACATGGGCGACCACCGACAGGTCGTGGCTGATGAACAGGAAGGTCAGGCCGAGATCCTTGCGCAGCGCCAGCAGCAGGTTCAGCACATCGGCCTGGATCGACACGTCGAGCGCGGCGACGCTTTCGTCGGCGACCACGAATCGCGGCCGCGACACCAGCGCCCGCGCGATGGAAATCCGCTGCCGCTGCCCGCCGGAGAAGGCGTGCGGAAAGCGGCGCAGATGTTCCAGATTGAGCCGGCACATGGCGGCGATCTCGCGCACGCGCTCATCGGTTTCCTGGCGGGTCTTCGTCAGCCCCATCACCTCCAGCGGCTCGGCGATGATGTCGCGCACCGTCATGCGCGGGCTCAGCGCCGCATAGGGGTCCTGAAAGATCAGCTGGGCGCGCTTGCGGTAGTCCTTGAGCGCGTCGTCGCGCAGCGTGCGCAGCTCGTAGCGCACCTCCTCGTCCTGATAGGTCACCGAGCCGGCGGTGATGGGCGCCGCGCGCAGGATCGCGCGGCCCAGCGTCGTCTTGCCCGAGCCCGATTCCCCCACCAGCCCGAAGAAGCTGCCGCGCGCGACATGAAGCGACACCCGTTCGACCGCGCGCACCACCGGTTTCGGGCCGAAAAGATGCCCGCGCAGCGGAAAGTGGACCGAAAGCTCCTCGACCGTGATGATCGGCGTATCGCTCATGCCGCGGCTCCGTCCCGGCCGATCAGGTGACAGGCGGCCTGATGATGCGGGTTGACCTCGGCGAAACGCGGCACCTCGCTCTGGCACAGCCCCTCGATCGCCACCGGGCAGCGCGTGTGGAACACGCAGCCCGGCGGGCGTTCGAGCGGCGAGGGAATGTCGCCGGGGATCGGCACCAGCGGCGCATCGAGATCGTCGAGATGCGGCAGCGCGGCCAGAAGCCCCTTGGCGTAGGGATGGGCGGGCGAGCGGATCACCTCGCGCACCGGCCCCATTTCGACCAGCCGGCCGAGATACATCACCGCCACATCGTCGGCGGTCTGCGCGATCACCCCCAGATCATGGGTGATGAAGACGATGCCCATGCCGAATTCGGCCACCAGATCCTTCATCAGGTCGATCACCTGGGCCTGGATGGTGACATCGAGCGCCGTGGTCGGCTCGTCGGCGATCAGCAGTTTCGGCCGGGTCGACAGCGCCATGGCGATCATCGCGCGCTGGCGCATGCCGCCCGAAAGCTCGAAGGCATACTGGCCGAAGCGTTTCGCGGCGTCGGAGATGCCGACCCGGTCCAGCATCTCGATGGACAGCTCGCGCGCCTGGCGCTTGCTCATGCTGGTGTGGATCAGCAGCTGCTCGACCATCTGGTTGCCGATGGTGATC
>RFIR01000350.1 GCA_003695135.1 Alphaproteobacteria bacterium
GCTGGTGTTCGCCGGATCGGCCGGCGACGTCAACAATGACGGGATCGATGACCTTGTCCTCGGCGCCTATCTGTCGGATGTGAACGGAACGGATTCGGGCCAGGCCTATGTCCTGTTCGGCCGCGACACGGCCACTGCCGGCGATTTCCCGGCCAGCTTCGACCTTTCGACCCTCGATGGCACGAACGGCTTCACCATGGACGGCGTCGATGCGAATGACTGGGCCGGGTTGCGCGTGTCCACGGCCGGGGATCAGAACGGAGACGGCGTGGACGATTTCGTGTTCGCGGCGTCGGAGGCGGATGCCAGCGCCGGCGAGGTCTATCTGGTGTTCGGCCGCGACACTGCGGTCGACGGAGACTTCGCGGCCAATCTCGATCTCTCCACGCTTGACGGCACCAATGGCTACGTCATTCGCGGCGTCGATTCGGTCGACAGGGCCGGCCGCGCGCTGGATGCATCGGGGGATGTCAATGGCGACGGCATCAACGACATCATCATCAACGCACCCGGCGGAGATCCGTACGGTGCCGTGAACGCCGGGGAGACCTATGTCGTCTATGGCGGCGTAAGCTCCCTGGCCGCCTTCGACGCCGCGGACGGGCTGGCCGACGGCATCATCGATCTTGCCCTGATCGGCGGCGATCCTCTGGGCATCTGAAAAAGCCCGCGCCCGCCTCGAACTCGGGGCGGGCGCCACCGCCGGCTGCCGGACGTGCGACAATACGGTGTTCATACCAAGGCTCAAAGACAAGAACCTGCTCCACCCGGGCAGCGCCCGCAGCCGCTCCGGCCTGCCTCAGCCCGTCTCGCCCTGGCCTTCCAGTTCCCGCACGCAGCGGGCGACATGGGCCTCGATCGCTGCGACCGCCTCGGGTTGCAGCTGCAGCCCCAGTTTGGTGCGCCGCCACAGAAAGTCCTCGGCCGAGCGCACCCATTCGTGCCGCACCGCCCAGTCGAGCTCGCGCGCGGTGACGGTGGCGCCGAAATCCTCGCCCAGATCGGCCGCGGTTTCGGCCCCCTGCAGAATGTCCCGCGCCTCGGTGCCGTAAAGCCGCACCATGCGCCGCGCCCAGCGTTCGGTCAGGAACGGATGGCTCGCGCGCAGCTCGGCCGCCAGCGCCGCGGCGCCGTCGACGGCAAAATCGCCCCCCGGCAGCGGCGCGCCGGCGGTCCAGGGGCCGGAGAGTTGCGGGAAGGCCGGGGCGATCTTCTCCAGCGCCGCCTCGGCCAGACGGCGATAGGTGGTGATCTTGCCGCCGAAGACGTTGAGCAGCGGCGCGCCCGCCTCGTCGAGCCGCAGCACGTAGTCGCGCGTCGCCGCGGTGGCCGAGCTTGCCCCGTCATCATAGAGCGGCCGTACCCCCGAATAGCGCCAGACGATATCCTCGCGCCGTACCGGCTCGCGGAAATACTGCGAGGCGAAGGCGCAGAGATAATCGGCCTCCTCATCGGTGCAGACCGGCGGCACCTCCGGCCCGGGATGGTCGCAATCGGTGGTGCCGATCAGGGTGAAGTCTTCCTCGTAGGGAATGGCGAAGATGATGCGCCCGTCGCTGCCCTGGAAGAAGTAGCACTTGTCATGATCGTAGAGCCGGCGGGTGACGATATGGCTGCCGCGCACCAGCCGCACGTGGTCCGGGGTATCGATCCGCAGCGTGTCGTGCAGCACCTCCGACACCCACGGCCCGGCGGCGTTGACGAGCACCCGCGCGGCATGGGTGTGCCGGCCATTGGCGTCCTCGCATTCGATCAGCCAGCGATCGGCCTGCCGCTCGGCGCCGGTCACCCGGGTGCGCGGCATGATGCGCGCGCCGCGCGCGGCGGCGTCGCGGGCGTTCAGCACCACCAGCCTCGCATCCTGCACCCAGCAGTCGGAATATTCGAAGGCGCGCTCGAACCGGTCCGCCAGCGGCGCGCCCTCCTTCGTGCCCTTCAGCCGCAGCGTCGAGGTTCCGGGCAGGATCTTCCGCCCGCCGAGATGGTCGTAGAGGAAAAGGCCCAGCCGGATCATCCAGGCCGGGCGGCGCCCCTTCATCCACGGCATGAAGGTGCTCAGCAGCCGCGATGCCGGCGTTGTGCTCTCGAAGCGCATGTCGGGATGGATCGGCAGCACGAATCGCATCGGCCAGCTGATATGCGGCATGGCCGCGAGCAGCACCTCGCGTTCCTTCAGCGCCTCGCGCACCAGCCGGATCTCGAAATATTCCAGATAGCGCAGCCCGCCGTGAAACAGCTTGGTCGAGGCCGAGGAGGTCGCCGAGGCGAGATCGTTCATCTCCGCCAGCGCCACGCTCAGCCCGCGCCCGGCCGCGTCGCGGGCGATGCCGCAGCCATTGATGCCGCCGCCGATGATGAAGAGGTCGTACACCTCTCCCTCCGGCTGTCTGGAGGTGTCCTGCATCGGCTCAGCCCGCGATCAGGACCGTGGTCTCGCCCCGGCGCGCCGCCTCGGCGAAGCCCTTCGGCGGCGTCCGGTCGGTGACCACATAGTCGAGCTCGCCCACATCGCAGATCCTCACCGGTGCGGTCTGTTCGAATTTCGACCCGTCGCAGACCAGGATGCGGGTGCGCGAATTGCGCAGGATGGCGCGGGCCACCGAGACCTCGCGCGCGTCATAATCGAGCACCGCGCCGTCGGCATCCAGCGAGGAGGCGCCGATCACCGCGTAATCGACCTTGTAGCCGGACAGGAACTCCACCGCATCCTCGCCGACGATGGCGCCGTCGCTCTGCCGCACCGAGCCGCCGACCAGGATCAGCTCGCGGCAGTGCCAGCCCATCATCATGTTGATGATGTTGATATTGTTGGACAGCACCACCAGCCCGTGATGCCCGTGCAGCGCATGCGCCACCTGCTCGGTGGTGGTGCCGATATTGAGGGTGAGCGAGCAGTCATTGGGAATCAGCGAGGCAGCCAGCACCCCGATCGCCTCCTTGGCGTGGCGGTTGAGGCGCCGGCGCTCGGTATATTTCCGGTTGGCAACCGATTCGACCAGCCGTGCCCCGCCGCGCGTGCGTCTGGCCAGACCGCGATCGTCCAGATCGCGCAGATCGGCGCGGATGGTCTGGGTGGACAGACCGAACCGGGCCGCCAGATCCTCCACGGCCACCCGGCCCTGCGTGCGCAGGAGCTTGAGGATGGCGTCCTGGCGGGAGTGAATGTCCACTTTGACCCCCATCTGCGTGATCGAACCATTTTAGTCCAGTTCCGAAAACGAATCAAAACATTTCGTTTTCGATTGACTTTCGCAGGCTTTCCAACGAACAATCCTTCGCGCGAAAATCCGTGCAACTCGTCCACAGGGCGCAAGGGAGGAGACGATGCAAAGACGAAGCTTTCTGAAGGGGACGGCCGCGACGGCGCTGTCAATGGCGGCCTTCGGCGGAGGGACCAGCTTCTGGGCCCGGCGCGTGGCTGCCCAGGGCATGGACGCCGCAACCAAGTGGATCGAAACCGAATTCACCCGCTCGGTCCTGTCCAAGGACGAGCAGCTGGCCGAGATGGAATGGTTCATCAAGGCCGCCGAGCCGTTCAAGGGGATGGAGATCAACGTCCTGTCCGAGACCATCCCGACCCACTCCTATGAAAGCGAGGTGCTGACCAAGGCTTTCGAGGAGATCACCGGGATCAAGGTCAACCACCAGCTTCTGGGCGAGGGCGAGGTCGTGCAGGCCGTGCAGACCCAGATGCAGACCAAGCGCAACCTCTATGACGGCTACATCAATGATTCGGATCTGATCGGCACCCATTCGCGGATGCAGCTGGCCTACACGCTCAGCGACATGATGGCCGGCGAGTGGGCCGATGTGACCAATCCGGGGCTGGATCTCGACGACTTCATCGGCAAGTCCTTCACCACCGGCCCGGACGGCAAGCTCTACCAGCTGCCCGACCAGCAGTTCGCCAATCTCTACTGGTTCCGCAAGGACTGGTTCGACCGCGAGGACCTCAAGGCCGCGTTCAAGGCGAAATATGGCTACGATCTCGGCGTGCCGGTGAACTGGTCGGCCTATGAGGACATCGCCGAATTCTTCACCAATGACGTGAAGGAAATCGACGGCGTGCGCATCTATGGCCACATGGACTATGGCAAGCGCGCGCCCGACCTCGGCTGGCGCATGACCGATGCCTGGCTGTCGATGGCCGGCGAAGGCTCCAAGGGCCTGCCCAACGGCCGTCCGATCGACGAATGGGGCATCCGCATGGAGCCGGGCAGCTGCAACCCGGCCGGCGCCTCGGTCACCCGCGGTGGCGGCGCCAACGGCCCGGCGGCGGTCTATGCCATCCGCAAGTGGGATGAGTGGCTGCGCAAATACGCCCCGCCGGGTGCGGCGTCCTATGACTTCTACCAGTCGCTGCCGGCACTCAGCCAGGGCAATGTCGCCCAGCAGATCTTCTGGTACACCGCCTTTACCGCCGACATGGTCAAGCCGCGCTCGGAAGGCAACAACACCGTCGACGAGAACGGCTACCCGCTGTGGCGGATGGCGCCCAGCCCGCACGGGCCGTACTGGGAAGAGGGCATGAAGCTGGGCTATCAGGACTGCGGCTCCTGGACCTTCTTCAAGTCCACGCCGACGGATCGCGCCAAGGCGGCCTGGCTCTATGGCCAGTTCGTGACCTGCAAGACCGTCGACGTGACCAAGAGCCATGTCGGGCTGACCTTCATCCGCGACTCCACCATCCGGCACGAAAGCTTCACCGAGCGCGCGCCGAAGCTGGGCGGTCTGGTGGAATTCTACCGCTCGCCCGACCGGGTGCTGTGGACGCCGACCGGGGTGAACGTGCCCGACTATCCCAAGCTGGCGCAGATCTGGTGGCAGCAGATCGGCGACGTGAACTCCGGCGCGTTTACCCCGCAACAGGCCATGGACCGGCTTGCGGCGGAGATGGACCAGGTCATGGCCCGCATGGAGGCGGCCGACAAGGCGGCCAATGTCTATGGCGGCTGCGGTCCACGTCTGAATCCGGAAAAGCCGGCCGAGGAGTGGATCGGGCATGGCGGCGCCAAGCCGAAGCTCGAGAACGAGAAGCCGCAGGGCCAGACCATCGCCTATGAGGAGCTGATCAAGCGCTGGGCCGAGAACTGAGACTGACGCGGGCCGGCGCGCTGCGCCGGCCCGCCCCTTCACGCTGTTGCATCTCTTCCGATCCGGCGGCAAAGCTGCGCACCGTCACCCGGCCTGCGGGCGGGGCCGTGTCGGGATCGCCCGCGCAGGGGAGGAGCGGAGCAGATGAGCATTGAACTTCGCGGCGTCGTCAAGCGCATCGGGGCGATCACCCACATCAAGCCGACCACGCTGACGCTCGAAGCCGGGAGGTTCAACGTCCTGCTCGGCGCGACCGGATCTGGCAAGACCTCGCTGATCAAGCTGATGGCCGGGCTCGACCCGGTGGCCGAGGGCACGATCCTGATGGGCGGCCGCGACGTCACCCGGCTGAGCCCGCAGAAGCGCAACATCTCGCTTGTGCACCAGTTCTTCGTCAACTATCCGCACATGACCGTATTCGAGAACATCGCCTCGCCGCTGCGGGTGGCGGGAATGGCGAAATCCGAGATCGAGGATCGGGTGCGGGAGGCCGCGGCGCTGCTGCAGCTGACACCGATGCTTCAGCGCCGCCCGCAGGAGCTTTCGGGCGGCCAGCAGCAGCGCACCGCGCTGGCGCGCGCCATCGTCAAGCAGTCGCAGGCGGTGTTTCTCGACGAGCCGCTGGCCAATCTCGACTACAAGCTGCGCGAGGAGCTGCGCGACCAGCTGCCGGAGCTGTTCGCCGGCCGCGGCGCGGTCGTGGTCTATGCCACCTCGGAACCGGAAGAGGCGCTGATGCTGGGCGGCAGCACGGCGCTGATGGATGACGGGCGGGTGGTCCAGTTCGGCCCCACCGCCGAGATCTACCGCCATCCCGCCAATCTGACCGCCGCGAGCGTGTTCTCGAACCCGCCGATCAACCGCGCGCAGATCGTCAAGCGCGGCGACGAGGCGCGGCTGAACGCGGATACGGCCTGGACGCTGACCGGCGCCGCGGCCGCGCTGGCCGACGGACCCTATACGGTGGCGATCCGGCCCAACTACGTGCTGCCCGCCCGCACCGAGACCGCGACCGTGCCGCTCAACGGCCGGGTGCTGATCACCGAGATTTCGGGCTCGGATTCCAGCGCCCATTTCTCGATTGGCGAGGAGAACTGGGTGTCGCTGGCCCATGGGGTGCATTCCTACGAGATCGGCGCCGATCACCGGTTCTTCATGGATCCCTCGAAATGCTTCTATTTCGGGCCGGACGGCACGCTGGCCGCCTGAGGGGGAGGGGAGGAAATGGCAAAGATCACCCTGTCCAGGCTCCGCCACAGCTACCTGCCCGATCCGAAGGGGCCGGAGGATTACGCGCTCAAGGAAATCGACCTCGACTGGCAGGATGGCGGCGCCTATGCGCTGCTGGGGCCCTCGGGCTGCGGGAAGACCACACTGCTCAACATCATCTCCGGGCTGGTAATCCCGTCGGAGGGGCGGATCCTGTTCGACGATGTCGATGTCACCGAGCTGCCGACCGACAAGCGCAACATCGCCCAGGTGTTCCAGTTCCCCGTCATCTACGACACCATGACGGTCTACGACAATCTCGCCTTTCCGCTGCGCAATCGCGGGCGCGACGAGGCGACGGTCCGCCGCCGCGTCACCGCCATCGCCGAGATGCTGGAGGTCACCGAGCTGCTCGGCACCCGCGCCGCCAATCTCAGCCCCGACAACAAGCAGAAGATCTCGCTGGGCCGCGGTCTGGTGCGCGAGGACGTCAATGTGGTGATGTTCGACGAGCCGCTGACCGTGATCGACCCGCATCTGAAATGGAAGCTGCGCTCCAAGCTCAAGGAGCTGCATCACCGCGTCAACGCCACCATGATCTATGTCACCCACGACCAGACCGAGGCGCTGACCTTCGCCGATCAGGTGGTGGTGATGGATCTGGGGCTGATCGTGCAGATCGGCTCGCCGGTGGAGCTGTTCGAGCGCCCCGCCCACACCTTCGTCGGCCATTTCATCGGCTCGCCGGGCATGAACGTGCTGCCCTGCGAGCTTCGCGACGGGGCCGCCTTCTTCGGCGACACCCGCATCGAGCTGGAAGGTCCGGTCACGCGCGAGGGCAAGCGCACCGAGATCGGCATCCGGCCGGAATTCGTCTCGCTCGCCGAGGACGGTCTTCCCGCGAAAGTGCGCAAGGTCTCCGATCTCGGCCGCTACAACGTGCTGGAGGCGATGGCGGGCGAGACCCGCATCGCCGCGGTCATCGAGGGCGAGGTCCCCGGCCAGGGCGAGACCGTGCATCTGGCCTTCCGGCGCGATCACACGAGGCTGTATGCCGATGGCTGGCTGGCCAGCGAGGCGGTGAGGGGGTGACATGAAGACCGTCAACCAGAAGGCCTGGTTCTTCGTCCTGCCGGTGCTGGCGCTGGTCGCGTTCAACGCGCTGATCCCGCTGATGACGGTGGTCAATTACTCGGTGCAGGAGACCTTCGGCGACAACCTGTTCTTCTGGCAGGGGCTCGACTGGTTCGAGCAGCTCTTGCGCTCGGACCGCTTCCATGCCGCGCTGGGACGGCAGTTCCTGTTCACCGGCATGATCCTGGCCATCGAGGTGCCGCTTGGCATCGCCATCGCGCTGGCCATGCCGCGCAAGGGCTTCTGGGTGCCGGTGTTTCTGGTCATCATGGCCCTGCCGATGCTGATCCCCTGGAACGTCATCGGCGCGATGTGGAACATCTTCACCCTGCCTGGCATCGGGCTGCTGGGCTATCTGATGAACGAGACGCTGGGCATTCCCTACAACATGACCCAGGATCCGGTCGCGGCCTGGATCACCGTGGTGGTGATGGATGTCTGGCACTGGACGTCGCTGGTGGTGCTGTTGTGCTATGCCGGGCTGGTCTCGATCCCCGATGCCTACTACCAGGCAGCCCGGATCGACGGCGCCTCGTCATGGAAGGTGTTCCGCTACATCCAGCTGCCCAAGATGCGCACCGTGCTGACCATCGCGATCCTGCTGCGCTTCATGGACAGCTTCAACATCTATACCGAACCCTTCGTGCTGACGGGCGGCGGACCGGGCAACTCGACCACCCTGCTCAGCATCGATCTGGTCAAGATCGCGCTCGGCCAGTTCGATCTCGGCCCGGCCGCGGCGATGTCGCTGATCTATTTCGCCATCACCCTGCTTGTCTCGTGGCTGTTCTACACGCTCATGACCCGCGAGCAGGCGAAGTAGGGGGAGGATGCAATGCGGCGCCGATATCTGATACCGCTGATCTACAGCCTGTTCCTGCTGTTGCCGATCTACTGGCTGGTGGCGATGAGCTTCAAGACCACCAACGAGATCCTCGGCGGCTTCTCGCTGTTTCCCCAGACCTTCACCTGGGCCAATTACATCACCATCTTCACCGATCCGACCTGGTACTGGGGCTACATCAACTCCATCATCTATGTCTCGCTCAACACGGTGATCTCGGTGGTCGCCGCCCTGCCTGCCGCCTACGCCTTCTCGCGCTACCGTTTCCTGGGCGACAAGCACCTGTTCTTCTGGCTGCTGACCAACCGCATGGCCCCGGCGGCGGTGTTCGCCCTGCCCTTCTTCCAGCTCTACTCGGCGGTGGGGCTGTTCGATACCACCATCGCAGTGGCGCTGGCGCACACGCTGTTCAACATCCCGCTGGCGGTGTGGATCCTGGAGGGCTTCATGTCCGGCGTGCCGAAGGAGCTGGACGAGACCGCCTATGTCGACGGCTATTCCTTCCCGCGCTTCTTCGTGAAGATCTTCCTGCCCACGATCAAGGCCGGGGTGGGGGTGACCGCCTTCTTCTGCTTCATGTTCTCCTGGGTCGAGCTTCTCCTGGCCAAGTCGCTGACCGCGGTCGACGCCAAGCCCATCGCCGCCACGATGACCAAGACCGCCTCCAGCGCGGGCTACGAGCTCGGCCTGCTGGCGGCCGCGGGCACGCTGACCATCATCCCCGGCGCGATCGTGATCTATTTCGTGCGCAACTACATCGCCAAGGGCTTCGCCCTGGGGAGGGTCTAGATGCTGAGCTGGATGGCATGGACCTGGCCGACGGCGCTGTTCTTCATCGCCATCTTCGGCGCGATGGCAGTGCTGACGGTGATCGAGATCCGCTGGCCCGGCGGGGCGGAGCGCAAGGGCGTGTTCGGCCTCGTCACCACCCGCGGCGACCGGCTGTTCATCACCCTGCTCGGCTCGGCCTACATCTATCTTGCCTGGCTGGGGCTGTTCGGCACGCCGCTGTGGATCCCCACCGGCATCGCGCTGGCCTGGGGGGTGTTCTGCTTCTGGAAGGTGTGAGGGGCGTCGGGTTCGCTCAGGACAGCATCACCCTTTTCCCCGACAGCCCGACCGTCAGCGTCAGGCTGCCCTCGTTGATCAGCCAGCGGCGGATGGTGAAGCGGCGGGTGCCCGAGCTGTGCATCGGGTCGGCCTCGGCCAGCGCGCGCGCCTCCTCCAGCGAGGCGGCGCGATAGACGATCAGCCCGTCGCCGGAATTCTGCGTGCCGGTCTCGTCGGAGAGCGGCCCGGCAAAGGCGAGCCGGCCGGCCGCCTCCTGCTCGGCCTGATAGGCCAGATGCGCGGGCAGGATCGCGGGAATGTCGGCCTCCGGCCCCGATTTGACGCTGAGAACCACATAGAGTTCCAGCGCCAGCGCCCCGCGCGAACGGGCAGTCTCGCGATACTCCTGCCAGGACGGCATGGCAAACCCTCCCCTTTCCGGGAAAGATAGAAAAATCGATATTATTTGACAACGTAAAAGATAATCGCCAAAAAGACGGCAGGATAGCGATGCGGGGCGAGGGCGGCATGCGGTTGATGGCAGGCAGCGGGGCGCAGGGCGCAGGGGTCTACCTGATCGAGGGCGAGCGCGCCCGGAACCTGACCGCCGCGGCGCCGGAGCTCGGCAGCGATCTGTCCGCCATCGTCGCCGGGCAGATGGGCCGCGAGGCGCTTGCGGCCATCGCCGCAGATGCGCCGGAGGAAGCGGTTTCCGCGATCTCCCCCCGCCTGCCAATCGCGCGGCCGGGCAAGATACTCTGCCTTGGCCTCAACTATGTCGATCACATCAAGGAAGGCGGCTATGCGGTGCCGGACTATCCCGCGCTTTTCATGCGCGGGCGGACCTCGCTGATGCCGGCCGGCGCGCCGATGCTGCGGCCATCCTGCTCCGAACAGCTTGATTACGAGGCCGAGCTGATGGTGATCGTCGGTCCGGGCGGCAAGCATATCACCGAGGAGCGCGCGCTCGGCCACGTCTTCGGCTACACCATCTTCAACGACGGATCGGTGCGCGACTACCAGCGCAAGACCCATCAATGGACACCGGGCAAGAATTTCGA